>CAZEHI010000001.1:0-20109 GCA_964512355.1 uncultured Candidatus Saccharibacteria bacterium
TTCGCAGCGGCCATAAGCTCATTAGCTAATTTTTCCGCCATTGGTTTTCCCTTAGCTGTCCGAGCTGCTTGAAGAATCCAGCGGCTTGCTAAGTTAAACTGCCTCTCTCCTTTTACTTCTTGTGGAACTTGATAAGTCGCCCCGCCTATTCTTCTCGATCTAACTTCTAGCAGGGGAGAAGTGTTTCTTATCGCTTTCTCAAAAACATCTAAAGAATCCTCTTTTGTTTTTTTCTTAATTATTTCCAAGGCATCATAAACTATTTTTTGAGCCGTAGCTTTCTGCCCTTTTTGCATTACATAGTTGATAAATTTAGACAGTTTTAAGCTTCGATGAACAAAATCCGGTTTAATTTCTTTAAGATTTGTCTTACTCATAATGTTTATTTCTCTGCTTTCTTAGTTCCATATTTGGAACGTCCTCTTTTTCGCCCTTCTACTCCTCCTGTATCAAGCGCTCCCCGCACTACGTGATATCTGACTCCCGGCAGGTCTTTAACTTTGCCTCCCCGGATTAAAATCATTGCATGTTCTTCCAAGTTATGTCCTTCTCCGGGGATATAAGCCGTCACTTCTTTTCCGTTAGAAAGTCTAACCCGCGCTACTTTTCTTAGTGCCGAATTGGGTTTTTTGGGAGTCATCGTAAAAATACGCAAACAAGTTCCTCTTTTCAAAGGAGAAGGAAAAACCGTCGGCCTGTTTTCAAGATAATTAAATCCTTGACCAAGCGCTCTTTTCTTCTTTTCAGTTCTTTTAGCCCGACGACCGTGATGAACTAATTGATTAATAGTTGGCATAATAATAAAGTGAGAAAATCTTAACAGAATAATGATAAATTGTCAATCCAAACTAAATGTTGAACCATTGTCCAGTAATTAATTGAAAAATTATTCTGACCAAAGGGATTATCCACTGAAAACAAAAAAACATGATAAACAACAAAATAAACAAGCCATAACGCTGGAGAATAAGCTTGAATCGATCAGCAGAAGGCGGGAGAAAAGTAAATAAGATATGAGATCCGTCCAAAGGAGGAACAGGAATGAGATTAAAAATTGCTAGAATCAAATTAACCCAAACAAATAGTTCAGCAATTATGATTAAGTTAACAATAAATTGATTGCTAACAAAAGGGATTAGAACAAACCGAATCAAAAGACCGAAAAACAAAGCAATTGTTAAATTGGCAAGCGGTCCAGCTGCGGCAACTTTAGCCTGGCCGTATCTTTTATCCCGAATGTTTTCTTGATTAATGGGAACTGGCTTAGCCCAGCCAAAAATTATTCCGGCCTGGGAAAGCAATAGAAGCCCCGGGACTAAAATAGAGCCAAAAAAATCTAAATGCTTTAAAGGATTAAGAGTTAGCCTTCCTTGATTTTTTGCTGTCGGATCGCCCAAGCGATTAGCCATTGCCCCATGGGCAACTTCATGGGCAGATACCGAAAACAAAAAAATAAAAAGAAGGATTGATAAACTTAATAAGTCCATAGATTAAAAAAATAAACCCTCCCTTATAATATAGTTAATTTTTCTTAAAACTGCAATGCTTTTATTGAATGCGCTTCTCTACCCTTTTTCTATTTCGTTAATTAAAAGTATAATAATTGTAATTGCTTCCGCTAATGAACAGATTTCTTTGCTGGCATTCTAAAAATTATCGGCTAATAAATAAAAATTTAATAAATAATAAAAAGTGCAGAGGAAATCCTAGAAAAGAATTTCCTCTGTATTAACGCCATCAAATCATTGACCCATCAGGGCGAATACGAATCCAATCATTGCTGACCCTGACTGGAGCCAATCCTTCCGAGAAGGGGTCAACCCAATCATATCGTTCTTTGTAGGCCGGTTGGCCATCCGAACGAATATGGAACCATTTCCCGTCTTTCCTGACTGGAGCTAAGCCTTCCGAGAAGAAACCGACGTTGTCATATCGTTCCTTGTAGGCCGGCTGGCCATCCAAAGGAATATGGAACCATTCCCTACCCTTCGTGGCTGTAGCTAAGTTTTCCCTGAAAGGACCGATTTGATGATACAACATCTGGAAACTCGACAATTTTGTCAAGGATCTTTTTTAAAAAAACTAGCTACTTGCTGCTTTTATCAAAAACATTGGCCCTTGACCGATCTTTTCTGCAACATCGATCGCAATTCCCGCAATAATCAGGAAACTCTTCACCAAAATAATGAAGAATAAACTGCCGCCGGCATTTTTTCGTTCGACACAAAGCCGTCATCTGTCCAAATTTCTCCAATTTTATATCCCGCTGTTCTTGTTCTTCTTCTCTCATTAATAAGTTCCACATGACTTGTCGGTTTTCCAAGCTGAAGAATAAAAGAGCCTCGCTTCTCTGCCCGTCTCTCCCCGCCCTCCCAGTTTGCTGATAATAATCTTCGATATCCTGAGGCATGCCAAAATGAACAATGAAGCGAATATTTAATTTATCAATCCCTAGACCAAAAGCAGTTGTTGCCACAATGATTTTTACCTCCTCCTGCTGAAAAAGTTTTTGGTTCTGAAAACGAATATAGCCGCTTAACCCAGCATGATATGGTTCAGCGGCAAAACCCTCCCCTTTTAGCAATAAAGCAATTCTTTCCGCTTGATGACGAGTCCGAATATAAATAATTCCTGATTCACGAAAATGATTTTGAAGATAATCAATTAGTTCCGCGACACCCTCTTCTTCTAAGCTTAGAACCCGTTGAAAGCGATAAAATATATTAGGACGATTAAAGCTAAAAAGAAATTTTCGAGGAGGAGCTGGAAAAATCCTCTTAATAATATCTTCCTGGGTTCGCTTACCAGCCGTTGCCGTTAAAGCGATGATTGGAACATTCGGGAAGAGCTCTTTAATTCTTGATAATTTTAAATAATTTGGCCGAAAATCATATCCCCACTTCGAAATACAATGAGCTTCGTCTATCGCTATTAAGGAAATATTTGCTTTTTGAAGAATTTTTAAAAAAGCTTCCTGATGAAAAAATAACTTCTCCGGAGATAGATAAAGCAGATCTAAGTCTCCTTTAATTATCTTCCGGTTAATTTCCATTTTCTTCCATTTTGGACGAGTTGAGCTAAGATATTCCGCCTTAATCCATTTCTTCCGAAGAATGGCTGTTTGATCTTCCATCAAAGAAATCAAAGGAGAAATAATAACCGCCGTTCCGTCCATTATCAAGGACGGCAATTGATAGAGAAGAGACTTTCCTCCTCCAGTGGGAAGAATAACAAAAACATTTTTCTTCTTTAGCAATTCTCCAATAATTTGTTTCTGTCCTGGACGAAATTGTTGATATCCAAATCGATCACGCAAGACATCTTCTGGTTTCAACATAAAGTTTTCGTTTTTTAAGATTCATTTCCTTAATTTTTATTTGCTTTCTTTCCAGTTTTGTATTATCATCAGAAATATTACAAAAATACATTATCATGTCTCAAATATGCGAGCTGTGCGGAAAACAAAAAAAGAAAGCCGGCCGATGGACCAAACTAAGAGGAAAGTATAATCCAAGTCCAAAACGATTCCAAAAAGTTAATCTCCAATGGGTCACTCTTGCTGATGGAAAAAGAGTTAGGGCTTGTGCTCAATGCATTAAAACTCTTCAAAAAATTTAATAAGTTTACGGGCGGGGCGTAGCATAGCTGGCTTAATGCGTCGGGCTGGGGGTCCGAAAATCGCAGGTTCAAATCCTGTCGCCCCGACAAGATTTTATGCAAAAAAGTGAAGAACGAAAAAAGCAACTAAAACGACTGAGGGAAATTGAAGGGAAGATAAACAAGCATCTTTATACAATCTGCGGGATTGTTACAGTTATAACAATGTTTATGACTTTGATAGAATTTTTATCTCGCGGGTCTTTCTTGCCAGCAAAAATAAGCTTCTTTTATCTAGGAGTTCTACTTATTTATTCTCTGCATAAGGAAATAGTAAGGTGGTTGGGCAGGAGAAAAGTGGAACGGCAAGGGGAATATTTTGTTTACGGATGGATTGGTTTTACTGCTCTTCTTTTTGTTATTAATTTTGCCACCAAGAATTATTTTAGTTATTCAGCCGGGGGCCAGCCCTTATATATATTAAAAGATGTTTCGGTGCTTACTATACAAGTGCTAGCAATTTTTATCTTCACTCGTTCCCTAAAAATACTAAGAATTTTAATGATCAGACCGAAATCTTAGTAGAACAAGTGGAAAAGTAAACTCTTCTGATGCAAGTAAATTTCATTCTCCCCTGCCAAGATTTTGGCCGGGGTTTATCACCTCCTTGGGTAAAAATAATAATTATTGGCCAAGTTAAAAAATTACTCTTCGCTCTCTGTCTACCACTCTTCAATATCTAACGAAAACTGATGAGTCTTTCTTCAAACCTCGGGAAATGAATTCACGGTGGAACTCGCAAACTTAATCCACGGATTGAGTTAATTTAAAGTCCCGATGAAAAAATTTTTGTCTCGAAGTTTGAGGAAGAAAAACTCATCAGTTACTTAAAGTTTAGAGTTTAATTTTATGACTGTCAACCTCTTCATTCTTCAAAAAAGAAGTTTATGAAGACGCTGCCTCTGATGAATAAGTATTTTCTAAAGAATCAGTCGCCCCGAAAACATAAGACTGCCAAAACGCCCCTCCGATCATAAAGCATAAAAGGCTAAAGAAAAGAATAATAACAATTATTTTATATAATTTAGACATAATTTCTGAATAATTATTTCTATCTCACATCTCTGCTTCGTCTGTCCGCTGATAGTCAAAAACATCATCGATTGAAGACCATAAATCAAGTTCGCGGGCGGCTTCTTCTTCATTCTCAGAAGCATGAAGAATGTTTTTGACTGCTCTCTTTTCGCGATTGGCTTTTGAAGCATCATCGATGGCAAAATCACCACGGATGGTTCCGACTACTGCCTGAGCCGGCATTGTTTCCCCTGATAATTTACGAACGACGTCAATGGCATGATTCCCGCTAATTACCACTTTAACAATCGGCCCAGAAGTTAAATAATCAAGAAGCCATTCTCTCATTTCCCGGCCAATTTCCGAAGGATCCTTGCTTCCCAGTTCTTTAACTGGGTCAATATTATACTTCTCGTAGTTCGCCAGCGTTTTTTTTCCCATGCGGGTAATCCAAGCTTCACCCTGCGGGCAATGTTGATCGGCTTGATCCCTTTTTGCCCAAAGCATTTCCATAGAAACAATTTTCAACCCCCTTGCTTCAAAACGAGAAATAATCTGGCCGATTAATCCTCTTTTGACCCCATCTGGCTTAATAAGAACTAAAGTTTTTTCTTCTTGCATGTTTTTATTTTATAATAATGATTTTGACCGTTGCCTTTAATTTCAACATCGCCGTCTTGATCTGTTCGGAAAATATCTGCTCCCACTTTCTCTAAATTGGCAATTGTCTCTGGGGCAGGGTGCCCATAGTAATTATCCTTCCCAAGAGAAATTACTCCAATGATTGGATCAACAGCTTGAAGAAATGACTTTTGAGAAGAACTCTTGCTTCCGTGATGGGCAACTTTTAAGATGTCAGATTTTACATTTATCGAGTGAGCTAATAATTCTTTTTCAACGACAGCCGGCATATCGCCGGTCAAAAGAACGGAATTTTGACCCCAGGACCCTCGAATTACAATTGAAGTCCGATTAATATCCTTTGCTTGATAACGATTCAAGCTTTGGAAAGGATAAAGAACATCGAGATAAACCTCCCCTATTTTCAGGTCTTGATCGGCTTCCGCTAAAATAATATTAGCTCCTTCCTCTTGAATCAATCTTTGCCATTCCTCGTAAAAAGAAGCTTGGCGAACCACTCCGGTCCATAAAATGTTTTCAACCTGATAACTTTTTAGGACTTCTATCAATCCAACAAGATGATCTTTTTCCGGATGAGTTAAAATAATCAGATCAAGGGACCGATCCCAAAAAGGCATTTGCTGATTAAGTTTGTCGAGAACTGTCCGATCAAAGCCGCCGTCAATCAAAACCTGGTGGCCTTGAGGACTTTGCATAAAAATAGCATCGCCTTGGCCAATATCAAAGACAACAATTTTAAACTCATTTGAACCAGCAAGTTGAAATACCTGGCTCCAGACAGAAATCGTTAAAAAAAAGAGCAAGAATAGCCCACTCAACTTTAGCCGAGGAAATTTTTTCTTCACTTCTTGTCGGAATTATTAACCGCGAAAGCCTGCTTAAGATCAGTTTCCTCTATCAAAACTTCAATCAGCTTTGCTAATCGAAAGACTTCTCCCCTTAATTTATCCTTGGTAATAACCGGAATTTTTTTAACCATTGCTGAAAATTCATTAAAAGAACATTTCTTTTCGTCAAGGCTAAGCTGCTGATAAAAATTCTTTAAACCCTTTTCTTTTTGAGCTACCGTTCCTCCGTAATTGTACCAACCCCCGCAACCAGCAATTGCTCCAATCACTTTTCCTTCTCTATTCTTTAGAAGAATCCAAAAAGAAGCAAGATTATCGTAGTCATTGGCAAAAACAGCTTCTTTCTTCCTCGACATTAAATCAAGAGCATATTGCGCTGGAGAAAAACAATCTTTTCCAGCCGGCAAATTTTCCTCAAGCAAATGACAAAAATCAGAGAAAGAACTAGCCGCGGTGACTAAAGACCCTCTTCTATTAATGATGACAATGTTCGCCTTGATCTTTTTAGCCAGATTATTTTGAGTCTCTTGAAGATTATTAAGAAACCACCGCCCTTCTTCAGAAAAAGCTTTCAAAGAAACTTGATTTAGCATAATTTTTAAATCTACCTTTTTGAAGATTACCACTAAATTTCTTCTTTGCCAAATTAAAGAATTAAATCATCTTTTTCAAGATAGCAAAGTCTTCCTTCAGCGCTTCAATCATGTGCGAATTATAAGTAGCGACTGCCGGATGATAAAGGGGAATGATTTTCAAAGAATAGAAAATACTGTCAACCGAAAAAACCCTCCCGTGCAATTGACTAATTCCTTTAATTCCTCCTCCTTCTTTTTGGGCCTGCTGTTCAAGTTTGTAATGCCGTAAAAGATAATGAGTGGCAAAATTCCCCAAAGGGCAAATTATCTCCGGCTGAATAATTTCAATCTGCCGATCAAGGAAAGGCGAACAAGCCTTAATTTCCTCTTGTTGAGGATTGCGATTTTGGGGCGGACGACATTTTAAAATATTGGTAATGTAAATTTCTTTCCGCTCTAAAGAGATTGACTCAAGCAAGCGATCGAGAATCTTCCCGGCGGCTCCACAAAACGGAACTCCTGTTTTGTCTTCTTGGGCTCCGGGAGCTTCCCCGCATAACATAATCTTGGCTTGATGATCCCCCTCTCCAATAACCGGCAAGTTTCGGGTTTCCCTTAAAGGACATTTTTGGCAACCAACTACTTCTTCTTTAATCTTTCTTAATTCCTGCTCCCTGTTGTTCTCCATGAGTATTTATTCAATTTCGTAAATTCGATGCTTCTTCAAGGTTCGAAGAGCTAAATTCATCCGTGATTGACTAGTTGTATAAAAACAACAAAGCAAATCGCCTTTTTTAACCAGTTCCCCGGTCAGCTTGTAGAGATAAGTCCCAGCCTTTTTAATAGTTGGCGCTCCTAGTGCCTTAGTTGTCCAATCTAGAGAACCGTCGTTGATGAATCTGATCCGGCCTTCCTTAACTGCCCTAATGTCGTAAGAAATAGAACCAATTTCAATCGCCTCCGAATCAACATCGGGATTTCCTTTTTGAGCCTTGATAATTTTCTGCAATTGCTGCCACGCTCGCCCACTTTCTAAAACTTGTTGAGCTACTTCCTGCCCTTGACCACTTTTCGCTTTTCCTACTAATTCTAACAACTCCCCAGAGAAATAAATAGCTTTTTTCTCTAAATCAAGCGGACGATTTTCTTTTCTTTGCATTACCCGGAGGATGTCCCTCGCCTCCAAAGCTGGACCAATTCCTCGTCCAATCGGGCCAAAAGAGTAATAAGAAATAACTTTAACTTTCAGTCCAAATCTTTTACCAAGATAAAGAAATAATGATTCAATTTCTTGAGCATCTCGAAGCGTTTTAATTTTAGCCGTTGGGTTGACTGGAATATCAATAATTAAATATTTGGCTCCCATTGCGACCTTCTTTGACATAATACTGGTTACCATTTTTGGAAACGATTCAGCTGGTAATTGCTGAGCAATGTCAATAATTCGGTTATCGGCTGGAGCAATTCCTCCCGCTCCCCAAATTATACAGCCGTTTGTCTTCTTGATTATTTTCTTTACTTCTTCAGCAGTAAAGGTAACTGAGGCCAAAACTTCAAAAGTATCAGCTGTTCCTGAAGGAGAAGTAACGGCCCGCGAGGAAGTTTTTGGCATCTTTATTCCTAGACTAGTAACAATTGCAACCATGATTGGAGTAATCCGATTGCCGCATAAGCCGCCCGTTGAGTGCTTGTCAACAACCTCTTTGCCGAAATCAAAACGCTGACCTGTTTCCACCATTGCCTTGGTAAGATAATACATTTTCTGCTTAGAAGAACGCTGCCAGTAAGCCGAGGCAATATAGAAAGCAGCGGTAACATCATCGAGCCGACGATTAACAAGATCAGCAACAACTGAATAAACCTCTGCATAATCTAAATCCCCGCCTTCTAATTCTTTGGCAATTGCCTTAACTGATTCAGGAATTCCAAGCAAGGAAAGTTTAACAAAAGCACCTTCTTGAATCTGTAATTGGTTTTTAATTTCTAAAGACAAGCCGACTTGTCCTGAATTAACCAGAGAATCGGTCAAATTAATTTCCACTACTACCGGCCTCCCTCCTATCCAGCTCATTATCAGTCGATCGGAATTTACTAAATTTTGTTCACGAGCATCTTGATTATTTAGAAAAATAGTTAAGTCTCCCCCTGTAGTAACGTCAACAAATTTTGCTTCCAAGCTAAAATAATACATATTTTCTTAATTTAGATTAACCAATAATTTAAAGCCTTTTTTAAAGCCGAATTCCCTTGGGCTTCTTCTTCCAAAGAAATGTTTTTGGCAACTGCTTGAAAAGCTGCTTTGACAGCTTGGGCCCCGGCTATTGAACCGTCGGGGTGCCCGTGCAGGCCGCCGCCAAAATTCATAATTAAATTAGTTCCAAGAATAGAAATTACCACTGGAATCAGCGCCGGATGGAGCCCTCCCGAAGCAACGGGAAAAACTTCTTTTAAGCTTCCCCATTCTGATCGCAGAAACCTGTCAATTTCCAGAATGTCCTTCTTCTCTCCTTCCATTTTCCCGACAACGGTCCCTGTATGTAAATTATCAACCCCCGCCAAACGGGCAAGTTTAGCAATTACCTTCATTGAAATTCCGTGCTTCCGCGAACGGGTAAAGGCAGAATGCCCTGCTCGGTGCCCGTGAATAATCAGTCCTAAATTTTGATTCCGAAAATCTTGCAAGGCCGACCAGCCGACGGTAACAATATCAATCATTACACACTTTCCCCCCTGCTCCTGAACATATCTTGCCCTCTCGACCATCGAAGAAAGAGGAGCAGTGATATTGAAAGCATAAAGTTTATGACAATTAGTTTCTTTTTCAACTTTCTTTTTTAATTCCATAACCCTTCGCACCCGTTCCCGAAATGGATTTACTTCAATAAGATTAGTTAAATTCTCATCATCTTTGACAAAGTCAACCCCGTTCTTGAAAACCTGATAAGCTAATTCAGCATTCTCCTCTGAGGATAATCCAACTTTCGGTTTCATGATTGAGCCAATAATCGGCGCTTCTTCAATCCCGATCACTCTCCTCACTCCCGGCCAGCCAAAGGCCGGTCCCGGGAAAGAATTAAGATAATCAGAAGGAAAATGAATATCTTCCAGGCGCAAACTTTTAATTGCTTTCATCGAAAAAACATTGCCGGTAATGCTAGAAAGCAATTGAGAAAGATTCCCTTTCTCAAACAAAGCGAGCGGATAAGCAATTTTTATTATTCCTTTTTCTTCGTCAAGATAAAAAAGGCGGGCTGCTAACTTTTGAAAAACGGTAGCGGAAAGATTTCCTAGTTTCGTCCAAGTTCCAATTGAAGATTCAGCTGCTACCTTTTCAGCCGCTTTCTTAAAACTTATCCCCGAATTTGGCTGAAGACGATAAATAGCAACAATCTCTTCTTCAAGAAGAGGTTGGTGATCTAATTTTAAGTAACTTAATTCTCGTTTCTGATCATCCATGGATATATCTGTTTAACTTTAGTTTCGACTGCAAATGGTTTGATCACCCCAGCCTCCGTAATAAAACCAGTAATCTGAACTGCCGGAATGTAATCGAAAGCCGGATTAACAATCTCTAGCCGGGCAGGAGCGTCAGCCCACACTTCTTTTCCTTCCCTTTTTTCCGTCTTGATCCCAAAATGAGAACAAAACTTTAACAAAGAAGCCGCAATGTAAACCGGAACATTGCTTTGGGAGGCTGCCAAAGATATCCCGAAGCTTCCTATTTTATTGATCGCTCCACCGTTTTTTAAAATTGCGTCGGCGCCGATTATGAACAAATCCATTGAATAATCATCCCCAGAAAAAGAAGAGGCAAAAAAAGGAGCAGCCGAATCTGTCATCATCGTTACGGAGATTCCGTGCTTTAATAAATTTTTGGCAGTAATCCTTCCTTGGAACAAAGGCCTTGTTTCTGTATTAAAAACCTTGAAATCCTGCTTATTTTCTTTTGCTTTTTGAAGAATGCTTTCAACCGTTGAAGAATGGCAATGAGTAAGAATGTTTTTTCGATCAGCTATTACTGTCTGGCCGAATATTCGAATCGACTGGCAGGCGCTTTTATCGAGAGCAATGAAATAATCGACGACTGCTATTAAACTATTTCTTCTTGCGGTCAAATTTTCTTTCGATCGATGCTTAAGAGTATCAAAAACGAAACGGACTCCATTTTGAGCCAGAGGTTCAGTTGGACGAGCTGAAAGTAAATAATTTCCAACCTCCTCTACTCTCCCCTGCCATTCCTGGACATTTTTTCCTCCCTGCCGCAACCCGTAATCACGCATTCCGCCGAGAATTGCTCGAGCTATCTTAGTTGCTCCCTGAATTTTTAAATCTCGAATTTCTCTAAAAAGCCGTTTAACTTTTTTATCTCGCATAAAGTTAAAACTTAAATATTTCAACGCTTTTTTGTTGCCTCCTGCACCCTTTTCAGTTCTTGATTAAATAATTCCTTAATTACTTCCTTCACCGTTTTTGCCTGATTGATGTAAACATCAATTCCTTTATCCCGCAAAGCATGAAGAGCAATCGGACCAATTTCGAGAGTAATTAACGTATCAATCCCTTTTTCCATTAGATAATGAGCTGTTTTTAAGCCGGTCCTTACCTCTTCCTGAAAGTAAGGATTGCCAATCAAATGGAAATCTTTAATCTCTTGACGATCGGTGTTTACAACAAGAAAAGAACTGGCGTGAGCTAAAACTGGATTTAATTCTGAATCCAATCCTTGATCGTTCTTAATAGGAATGGCAATTACTCTTTTTTCTTTTTGAAAAAGGCGAACATAAACCGAAAAAGCGTCGATAGCATTAATGTCTCTTCTTACTTTATTTTCTACTTCTTCGGCAATTTCCGTTCCTTCAACAAGGTTAATCTTTTTCCCCACCTCAATTGTCGCTTGCCCTTGGATGAAAGGACCAGTCTTTCTTAATTTCAAATCATAAAAGCGGCGAATCTTTGGAATTGAATTTAAAATTGTTTTAATCTTTTCTTCTACTTCTGGATCAGGACTAACATCAATCAAAGAATAAATTGCATTTCGCAAAGATTCTAATCCAACTCGCAAAATTAAAAACCCAATAACCATCCCCGCTATCCCTTCTAAATAAGCAATCTGAAAATGAGCAGCGATGACTCCAATCAAAACTACCCCCGAAGAAAATAAGTGCATCTTCGACTCTCGCCCATCCGCAACAAGACTGTCAGAATTGATCTTCTTCCCCACTTTGATTTCATGGCGTCCAAGAAAAAAGAGCAATAATCCGTCAACAACAGCAATTGCCATCGCTAACAAAGGAACTCTCAACTCGTAGCTGGTAGCTATTCTTCCCCAACTTTGCTGGAAAATCTCCGCCGAAGCAAAAAGAATTAAACCGGCAACTATTAAAGAAGCAATGCTTTCTACTTTATAAAAGCCATAGCTAAATTTCCGAGTCGGTTCTCGTTGAGCAATCTTCAGCCCCAGCCAGACAATAACAATAGAAACAGTGTCGGCAAAGCTATGAATTGAATCGGCAACCAAAACAATGCTCCCCGATAAATAACCAATAATTGCTTTAGCCGAAGCAGAAGCAAGAGTAATTCCTCCTATTTGCCTTGCTGTTTTTTGTCCTATCTGGAGGCTTTTTTTGGAATTAACTATCATGCTATTTTTTAGAAAATCTTAAAACTTACTTAATAACTAAAAGGTTAGTTAAAAAACTCGACTTTTGAAAGAAAGGTAGAATCTCCTTCTTTTTCAAATTAGTATTTTGATTTTGGGTTATCAGCAGCGAAAATTCCTCCCAACAAACAAACTACTCCTAGGGCAACACCTCCCCAGAAAAACCATATCACCCAGGCTGGTTCTATTCCTCTGGCTCCAAATTGAAAAAGAAAAGCCGGAACCCCGAAGATTACAATGAGAAAAGAGCCGAAAGCGGCGGCATATGCCCGAAAATTAGTCATCTTACTATAGCGAAAAGATTGTTTAGTTTTGTCCATGTTTTTCTAAAAAAATTATAATTTAAATTTACTTCGACCTTTTCAACTTTTTTAAGAATAACACGATTCTGGAAAACTTGCTAATACTGTCGCCACTGGCAAATGTTTTTAAAATCGCAGGAATCACAATGGTACCCGGGTTTTGCTGGAAAAGAGCGCTTTTGGATTTCCTTAATAGTCGCTTCGATTTTCTTTTTGATCTTTTCTTTTTCTTCATCTTTTCCGAGAAAAGATAAGCGTGAACCATCGCAAAGATAATAAAAAGTCAAACGTTTAGGATTCAAGTTAAAAAATTCTTCGGCGGCAATCTGATAAATTAACAATTGGTCTTTAATTTCACTCGTCAACTTCTTTTTTGCTTTTCCTGTTTTATAATCAATGATTTCTACTCCTCCGTCTATTTCATCAAGGCGATCAATTTTCCCTCGGAAACAATTTCCCTTGCTGGACATTTTAAAATTTGCTTCCAGTAAAGGACCGTTGTCGCTTAATTTTATCCGCGGCTTCTTTTTCTGAAAATCCCGATAAAAGCTTCGCAGGTATTTCTTCCCTTTCTGATAATATTCTTCTTTTTGTCTTTTGTCCTGATACCATTCATCAATCCAATCCTGCTGATAGAAAGAAAGCAAATCAGCCCATTGTTTTTTAGTTCGCGGATGCAAAGCATAAGAACGAAGAAAATCAAATAAAGTAGTATGGAGTGTTTTCCCGAAACTACGCTGTGGTCCGCCGCGAGTCGGAACTTTCAAAATATGATTTAGTTTATACTGCCAAGGGCATCTTTGAAAATTAGTTAATTGAGTATAAGAAAAACAATCGGGCAACTTTTCCTTCTTAGATTGCCTTTTGCTCAAGGATACTGAGGAGCTTAATTTCTCTTCCTTTGTTTTCGGAAGAGAAGAGAAAGAAAAATCTTTCTTTAATTCTCTTAAAAAAAGCGATGGCTTCTTTTTTCTTTTTGTTCCGTAATCTTCCGCAAAAGTAAAGAAAAGTCCTTTTTTCGCCCGAGTTATCCCAACATAAAACAATCTTCTTTCTTCCTGCTGGTGGACATCACCGGCCGGAACCTGCCCTTGAACAAACCTGGAGGGAAAAGGAATCACTTCTGTCCGACGAGAAGTTGGAAAACGAAGATCGGCCATGCCTACCAAAAAAACATATTCAAACTCTAGCCCCTTCGCCGCATGAACGGTCATAATCTTAACTGAATCCATTTTCTCCGGAAAGGAATTTTCCCTTTCTCCTTCTTGACCCGACTCTTGTTCTAACTGGACCTGTTGAAGAAATTCAATCAATCCGGCTCCAGGATTATTATTCTCAAAATCCTGAACCCGATTATAAAAAAGATTTATTGCTTCAAGATCAGAAAATCTTTCCTCTTCAGTTTGTTTAACCAATTCTTTTAAGCAACCCGATTTTTCGAAGAAAATCATTAGCAGTTCACTAACTTTTTTTCTCTTCTTTTGAGATAATTTTTGCAAAAGAGCAAGGATTTTTCTGACATTTCTCTTCCCCGTCGCTGTCAATTTTCGTTGTAATTGAGAATCGCCCAGAACATCATTGATTGAATTATTTCGGCGCCGACTATAATTAATGATTTTTACTTGATCAGCCTCAGAAATTTTAAGAAAAGGCATTGTCAGAAACTTATAGAAAGAAATATTATCATCTCGATTTTCAAGGACCCTCAAGAAAGCAAGAAGGTCAATAATCAACGGGTGAAGATATAAACTTTCACTTATAAGGACCTGGTGAGGAACATGGGCTCTCTTCAGTCCTTGAGCAAAAGGGCGAAGGGCCTGATTTGTTCGGGCAAGAATTGCTATTTCCCTTGGAGGAACTTTCTTCTTCTGAAGAAGATCAACTATCTTTCCGCTGACCCCTTTGACTTCTTCAACCAAGGTTGGGAAACACCAATAATTAATTTCTCCCTGACCTCTCTTCTTCGCCCAGAGATTCCCCTCTTCTTCTTGTAAAGAGTGAAGAGATTGTTTTTTGCCCGCATCTTTCTGGGAAATAAATTGATAACTTAAATCTAAAATTGGTTGAACTGAACGATAGTTTTCTTTTAAAATAATTGTTTTAGTTGACGGATAATCTTTCCGAAACTGTAGAACGTTGGCAAAAGAAGCGCCCCGCCATTGATAGATTGCCTGGTTGCTGCTGGCGCAAGCAGTAATATTGTTTTGGGGCCAAGCCAGCTTCTTAGCCAATTGATATTGAACCCAATTTGTATCTTGAAATTCATCAATTAAGATATATTTCTTTTGGCCTTGATATTTTTTTAATATTGCCGGCCGTTTTTTAAACAAATAGAGAACATAATTAAGAAGCTGGCCAAAATCCAGGGCCCGACTATCTAAAAGTAATTGTTGGTAAATCTGGTAAGCGCAAGCTAGCTCCTTAATTCTCTTTTTCTCTTGCTTATCTTCCTTCCCTTTTTCTATTTTCTTTGCGTATTGGAAATATTTTTCGGGAGTAATTCCTTCGTCCTGACAGCGAGAAAAATGCTTCAGCAAATTAGTGATAAATTGAGTTGGGTTCCCAATCGGTCGATAATAATCCAAATGGAATTTTGCTAAATTCTTCTTTATCAACGACCAGCAATCTCTTTCGTTAAAAAGCTTAAAATTGTTCGGCAAGCCAATATCAAGACCATGATTATGAAGAACATCTTCCGCAAAAGAATGAAAAGTGAAAACCTGGAGGGCAAAAGAATGACCAGGAAGCAGTTTCTCGCTTCTTTCTTCCATTTCTTCAGCTGCTTTATTGGTAAAAGTCAGGGCCAAAACCTCTTCCGGCTTTAACTTTTCTTCCTTGATTAAATTGGCTAAGCGAGAAGTTAGAACAGTTGTTTTTCCCGTCCCCGGCCCGGCAATAATCAACAAGGGGCCTTCCTTGTATTCAATCGCTTTTCTTTGTTCTCGGTTTAATTTCTTCTTACCCATTATTTAAAATGATAACCTTAACTGTCCGCAAAAACAAACGATTTTCCAAAACATCTCTCTTGTAATCAAAATGTTTTATGGTACAATATAAATAAAAAGGAGGTGAAAATGAAGTTCTCTCTAGATCATCTACCCTCTCCTTAATAATAGTTGCCCGAAGAGACAACAAAAAAAAATCAAGGAGATGGAAAAAATGAGAAGATTGGCGACTTACCGAATTTCTTTGAACGACTTGCGTTTTGGAAATCGCAAGCGTGCTCAAGAATTCTTAGAAAAAACCGGGGTTTCTGGATCCATCAAAAAGAAAAATGGAGTCTGCTCGTTACGAGCAAAAGCTTTTCGAACTAAAAATCGAAAAACAGCCAAGGAAACGATGAGAAAGATAAATGGGTTTCCTCATCTATCAGTAAAGATAGTTAAGGAACACAATAGTCGCCGAAGAACCGGTGGAATAATACGCCGATAAAGTTATCGAGGGAGTTAGCCCGCAGAAGGCGCTCCCTCATCTTTCTATCATTCTCGGAAAAACTTCTGAAGGGTAAGCGCATTTTCTACAGCCCAGCCTTGAGCATCATTATTAAAATAAATATAAGTATCTAGATCTTGTTCAAGATATTTCCTAATCTGTTCAGCTAATTTCTGAATTGTTTTTTTTGAATAAGAAGCGCCGTTCAAAGAAGATGGACCATGCATTCGCAAATAAGCAAAGCTGCCATAAATTGCTTTTGTTTTCGGCCAGTGAGGAGAATCGGCTACCACTAAACTTATCCCCAGCGTCTGCTGAAAAAAAGCATAAATATCTTTATTGAACCAGCTAGGATGGCGAAACTCAAAAGCTAATCGCAAAGATTCCTTTTGACCAGCCGAAGCCAAAATCATTTTCACAAAATCTTGCAGGCGCCTTTGATTAATTTTCCAAGAAGCCGGAAATTGAAATAAAAAAGGTCCTTGATGAATACCAAGCTTTTGCGCTCGTGAAAAAAAGATTTCCCACGGCTCTTTTGCTTCAGCCAATTTTTTAAAATGAGTAAGGTAACGACTTACCTTAACGCTAAAAACAAAAGCTGGAGGAACTTGCTGGGCCCAATGAGAAAAAGTTTCTTTTTCCGGCAAGCGGTAAAAAGGATTATTAAGTTCAACTGTTGAAAACCGCTGACTGTAATAGGATAATTCCTGCTTGTTTGACAAATTGTCGGGATAAAAGACGCCCTTCCGCCAATGAGGATAGTCATATCCAGAAGTCCCGATAAAAACTTTTGCCACAAAATTATATTTACTTCCTATTGTAAAATTATTAGGTCAACTTTGGCAAATTGGACAAAAAATGGTTGCTTGCCCCGCAATAATCTCTCGATCAAGTTGATGTTCTTTGTTGCTTGGACATTTCATATCAGTATAACGATGAGCAATGAGCCAAGAAGAATCAAATTTCTTCTTGGGAATAAAAACTAAACTTTCTTTTAAAACTGACAACATTTTTTGGTAAAATTCTTTCTTTTCTTTAGGCTGTAAATTCCCCAGCCGGCGATGAGGATTAATCTTTGCCTGATAAAGAATTTCGTCAGCATAGATGTTGCCGATCCCAGCAATTTTTTCTTGAGTCAATAAAAAGGCCTTTACATTAAACAGTTCATTCTCTTGCAAAAGTTTTCGGAAATCTTCTTCCGAAAGAGAAAGAGGCTCCACTCCGATATTTTTAAGAACGCTGACTTCATTTAAATCCTTGTCAAAATAAATCTCCCCGCCGTTTTCCGGATCAAGCCATCTTAATTCATAATCATTTTGAAACTTAAATCGAAGACGAGTTGATTCATCCTCGGCTACTAAAGGAGCGTCCTGCTTGGTGTAGTGAAGCCCGCCTTTTTTCCCAAAACGAATAACCAGCGTTTCTGCCAATCGCTTGACAGAAACGAGAAGAAGATTTCCCCGCCGATCAACTTTTTCAAACTCTTCCCCAACAAGTTTTCCACGAAAATCAGAAAAGGACAGTTCTTGAACTGGATTAGGATTATTGAGATTGTCAATGTTTTTAATCTTTTGTCTTAAAGAGGTGACCCGGAAATAAAGTTTTAAAATTTCAACGTCCGGTAATTCCAACATATTTTTAGGACTGAAACCCCATTTCTTGCTTTGGTTGACTTGCCGCTTCAACTCCCCCAAATTTCTTTTCGTAAATTTCCATGTTTGCCTGAAGGACCCGGATCATGCTTTTAAGGTGAGCCGGACTGGTAATTACGCGAGCGGTAACTATTCCCGCTGGCGGAACTACATTGGCAAAGTCTAAAATAAACTCTCCTTTTTGATGACTCACCCGCATCAAATTAGAATACACTCCTTTTAATTCCGAATCATTAATCTTGATTTTAATTTCCCGGGAGGGTTCTTGTTTTTGATTAGCCATAATAAATTAATTCTTAATTTTAAATAATTGTTCAGCTTCTCTGACTAAAGAAGCTATTAAAGAACTGGGACATTTTAATTGACGAGCCAGTTTTTCAACGTCAACAGTTAAAACATCTCGAGCCATGACTTTCCCTTGCTGAGAAAAGGCCTGTCTTAATCTTATTCCTTGGAACGACGGAAGAATTGTGATTGGATAAAGCCGTTCGCGGTCAATTATCACTTGCAGTCCCTGCCCCGGCGGATACCGCCAGCCCCACAAATCTTTTCCAACGCATTGAAAATATTTAATCGCTTCCGTTGTAAATTGAACATTGGTTATCAAAACTGTTTTTATTTTCCGATTCCTCGCCTTTTTCAAAACATCCGGCCCCTGCTCGAGGTCAAGAAACCGAGCGTAATAGTGAAGAGTGGCTGGTAAATCTACTTTTCTTCCCCGACGATTGTGATATTTGCATTCCCCGAGATAACAAAAGCTGTCATTGCTCCCAAAAAGATCAACTTCGTGACGAACGCATTTTCCTTTTACCCATTTATTTGTTTTTATTTGATATCCTTGATGCCTTAAAATTGCCGCTATATATTTTTCAAAAGGAAACCCGGTTGGGCCCAGACGACGCATTGCTCGTGGCAAATCAAACTTCATTGCCAACCCTGGACTTTTTTGTTTTAATAATCGTTCAATTCTCTTCCAAATTTCCAAAGTTGTTATTTTGTCATGAACTTCGCTTTCGATACGATCAGCTATCTTTTCTGCCATCTCTTTTGTCGCTCCGACCCGTCGAGCAGAACGGTAAACTTTATTCCAGGAAAAAATTTCTCCCTCTCCTGTTGATTTAATAACTTGAATCTTCTTCTTCATTTTTAGATAAAGTAAAAATTAATAACCGCTCCGCCAAAACAAAGCAAGCTAAAAAACAAAGCAAGCCAGAAGAAATTAATTTTTCGACTTAGACGAAACAGCAAACGAAGACTTATCAGGCCGACTCCAAAGCTAACTATCGTTGCAATCCACCCTTCTTTAATTAAATCTGGTTGTTTTAGAAAAAGAAAAAAACTGCCCGCCAAAATGACTGGGGCTGACATTAAATAAGAAATTTTTAAAATTTGGGATGGTTTTAATTTCCCAAAAGAAAGCCCAAAAAAAGTTGCCCCCGAACGAGAAAATCCAGGAATAACGGTTAGCCCTTGTAAGGTTCCGCTTAGCCAGGCCAAGCGGTTAAAATTCCACTTTCGTGCTTGCTGATTCTTTTGGAAGTAAGCAGTAAATAACAAGCCAATCCCAGTAATGATTAATAAATAGTTGCCAAGAAAACTATTTCCCACCAGTCGATAGAGGGGATAGCCGATTATTCCGGTAAGAATAGTTGTTTTGAATAAAAACTTTAACAGTTGAGGATTGCGAAAAGTGAAAATTTCCACCCAATCGTGCCAAAAATAAACAAGAACAGCTAGCAAGGTGCCGAAATGAAGAAACAAAGCCAAATTGATCGGATTTACTCCCTCAATTAAATACTTCCCTAATACTGCTAATACTCCCTCGCTCGAAATTGGAATCCATTCTACCACTCCTTGAACGGCCCCAAGTAAAATATATTTCCACATTATTCTTATTATAGAATAAAAGAACAAGAAAAACAAAACGTCCCTTCCGGATCATTACCCGAAGGCAACAATACCAGAAGGAACATCTTCAATATAGCAAAGGCTGTTTTTTTGTCAAGAGGATAACTGGCGATATCGAACTTTTTCAAGGACAACTGTTACCGGTCCATCGTTAATTAAATTTATTTCCATCATTGCTCCAAATTCCCCATCTACTATTTTTAAATTACTCTTCGTCTGCAGCAACAAGAGAAAATAATCATACAAAGATTTAGCTATTTGGAAAGAAGCTACTTGAGAAAAATTAGGGCAATTCCCCTGAGAAAAATCTGCGCCTAACGTTATTTGGGAAACGAGAAGAATCTCTCCTTTTTTCTCAAGGATTGAATAATCCATGTTTCGTTTAGCCGACGGGAAAAGACGCAGAGGAAGAATCTGCTT
>CAZEHI010000002.1:0-17356 GCA_964512355.1 uncultured Candidatus Saccharibacteria bacterium
CTCCGAGGAGAACAGCCAATTTAGCAGTTAACTGTGAATGAGTTGCCAATCTTCTTTCTTTTTGCGGGCTGGTCATTGTATAGCCAGCGCTTACCCCGCGGGCAACAATTGAAACCTTCCGAACAATTTCTGCCTCGGGAAGAAAGGCGGACACTAAAGCATGTCCGGCTTCGTGGTAGGCGGTTATCTCCTTTTCTTCCTTATTCAGAAGATGGCTTTTTCTTTCCGGACCGAGCAGTACCTTCTCAATTGACTCCATTAAGTTTTCTTGAGTGATCTTTTTTTGGTGTCGGCGGGTAGCTAAGATAGCGGCTTCATTGGCGACATTTTCAAGATCAGCTCCGGAAAATCCAGGAGTGCGTTTGGCTATTTCTTCTAAATCAATCTGCTCTTCTAGCGATTTGTTTTTAACATGAATCTTTAAAATTGCTTCTCGTCCTTTAATATCCGGAATATCGGTAACGACTCGCCGGTCGAATCGGCCGGGGCGAAGAAGAGCTGGGTCAAGAACGTCTGGACGATTTGTTGCGGCAAGGATAATGACTTTGCTTTCTCTCTTAAATCCATCCATTTCAACAAGAATTTGGTTCAGGGTTTGTTCTCTTTCGTCGTGCCCGCCACTGTATCCAGAGCCCCGGCGACGGCCGATTGCATCTAATTCATCAATAAAAATAATGCTTGGCTGGGTTTGCTTTGCTTTGGCAAACAAACTCTTAACCCTTCGTGAGCCAACACCGACGAACATTTCTACAAATTCTGATCCGGAGATGGAATAAAAAGGAACATTAGCTTGGTAAGCAACCGCTCGGGCCAACAAAGTCTTTCCGGTTCCCGGAGGGCCAATTAATAAAACTCCCCGGGGGATTTTGGCTCCCATTTCCAAATATTTTCCTGGCCTTTTTAAAAAGTCAACGATTTCTTCCAGTTCGTTTTTGGCTTCGGTTAAATTTCCGATATCCTGAAAGCCAATTGGATGTTTTTTCTCTGGCTGGAAACGCTGATCAGGGGATTTTAAGAAAGACATTGTTTGGTTGAGTCCGCCTTTTGTCTGCCGCAGAATGAACCAAAAGAAGACGCCAAAAAGAATTAACGGCAGGAAGATAATTCCAAAAGTGGTTAGTAGTTCTGGCCAGTGGCTACTCTCAACCGGTTTAATTTGAATATTAACTTTTTGAAGTTCTTCAGGGGCTAAACCGTAATTGGCGAGAGTAGTTGAAAGAGCAGTTTGCTCTTCTTTGCGAGAGATTTTAGTTTCTCCCCCTGGAGAATAAATAGTTAACTCTTCTCCCTGGACAACAATCTCTTTCACCTGTTCGCTCCTTATTTGCTGGACAAGCTGATTTATACTAATCAGTTCTCCTTCTTCTTGGGGCGAACTACTGAAAAGAGAAGCAATAGCTGATACAGCTAGGAGAATTAAAAAAATTAATCCCGCTTGCTTTAATAATTTATTTTTCATCAGATGACTTCTTTTGCATTGCCTTTAAAGAAAGGGAAACGCGGTCTTTTTCGATGTTGATAATTTTAGCTTTAACTTTATCGCCAATTTTCACGATATCTTTGGGGCTTTTCACTAGTCCCCAATCCAATTCGGAGATATGAATCAAGCCCTCAAGATTTTTCTCCCCGAAAGAAATAAAAGCGCCAAAGTCAGCTAATCCGGTGATTTTTCCCTCGACAACATCGCCGACTTTGTATTTTTTTAAATTTTCTTTAGTCTTCTCTAATTCTTCTAATTTTTCGGAAAGAATTAATTTTTCTTCCCGCTGGTCAATATTCAAGATTTTTATCTTGAGAGTTTCTCCGACTAATTCTTTCAACTTTAAAAGAATTTCCGATTTTTCTGCATTTTGAACGCGGGGAAAATGCTCAATTGCTAATTGGGAAGCAGGGATGAAAGCAGGGATGTCTTCTACTTTTGTTAGTAATCCCCCTCGATTAGCCCCAAAAACAGTAACCTCAATTGCTTCTTTGGCTTCTTTGATCTTTTGAAGATGTTCCCAGGTCTTGTTGCGGATTGCCTTTTTGACAGAAATTTCTTTATAACCGTCTTTGCCTTCACTAGAGATTACTTCTCCGGCAATCTTGTCACCAATCTTTAAATCCTTCAGAGCGCTTTTAACGCTGTAGAGCTCTTGGCCATAGATTACTCCGCTTCCGTGAGGGCTGAGATCGAGGAAAATAGCCGAACGGCCAAAGCCGATAACTATTCCCTCGATTAAATCTCCCTGGGAGATGGGTTGAATGATGTCTTGTTTTTCTTTAAGAATGTTTGCTTTGTTCATAGGTGATTTAATATAGAACAAAGAAAAAGTTTTTGCAAGCTGATTTAATAAAATAATTTTCCTTTGTTTTTTAGAAAAAGAGCATATTATAATTCTTCTGACGTGCCAAGGAGGCGAAGAAAATAACTGGACTGGATTTATCTTAAAAGTTCACGAGCAATGAATTTGAAACTTTCCCTCAGCTTTTCTTTTTAAAAAGCTTGCTTTTTAATTTTAGAACTGTTAGTATTTAATAAGCTATCATTTTAAAAACTATATTAAGAATAATGACTAAAACTTTTCGAAGACTTAGTATTATTCCAGGACTGGTTTTGGCATTTTTGCTTATCAGTTGGCTTGTAAACCCACTATCAGTAAAGGCAAGCCCGGGGACAGTGGAATTTACTTCTGATGTTATTTTAAATTCAAGCGGGTTAGATACTGCTACCTACTATATTGCTTCTGGTGCAAAAGCAAGCTCGCTAGTTATCTCGGGGTCAGATTTGACAGTTAGCGGAGCATTGAGCAACACTCTATTTCTTTTAAAAACAGCCGATCATGATGTTTTAAGAATTACTCCCTCTGGCGGGGCAGCAGATTTAAGCTTTTCAAGCAATTATTTTGTTTTTGGCTGGATTAGTCGATGGTCGGAGACAAGTTCCGTTTCTGTGCAACACGTGGTTGGTGTTCCCAGGCAGAATGCTGATTATTTTGTTAAGGCTGACGGGGTGCCAGTCAGCGGCAGTCCATTTAATCCAGGGGCCTCTTCGGTGATAAGTTTTACCCGGACAGGCAGCGGCAGCCCGGAGGTGTTCACTGTGGCCTATGATGAAGAAGAGGCTAACGTTAAAGGTTATGCTTGGACAGATAATATTGGTTGGATATCTTTTGATAATGACGATCCAGCTTATGGTTTGAATATTGACTCGGATACGGGAAAGGGCCGCGGTAATATTTGGTCAGATAGCGTTGGCTGGATTACCTTTTATCAAGATGGAGCTCTTGGAGCCGGAGCTCCGCCAAGCGATGATCCGTGTCCGACTGACGATACTTGTATTGCAAAGCTAAATAGTAGTTATGAACTAGAAGGCTGGGCTCGAGCGATTAGCCATGGTGGCGGATGGGACGGCTGGATAAGGTTGAAGGGAGTGGCTGATGATAGTACTCCTTACGGAGTGACTTTAAACACCGACACGAAAGAATTTGAAGGCTGGGCGTACGGCGGCGACGTTGTTGGCTGGATAAGTTTTAATGACAAAACCGATACTGCTCCCTCACCACCGGATTATCAAGTTTATACTATAATGTCTATTGGTCTCGGCGTGACTAATCCTCACGACGTTTGGGATCTTTGCGAAGATACCCTACATCCTACCTTGAATTGGGAAGTGGCCGGGGGAACGCCAACTGGATATAATTTGGAAATTTATAGTGATAGTGGTTTGACCAATCTGGTTTATCAATATGGAACTACTAGCGGTAGTTCAACTTCGCATTATCCTCTTTATGGAGCAGACGGGAAGAATTATTTGGACACTGATGGAACCTGCTCGGCTGCTGGCGAGAACGGCTTCCATAATTCTCCTCGCTGTAACTTAAATTATGCCTCGACTTACTGGTGGCAAGTGCAGGTGAAAGACGACGACGGCATTTGGGGAGATTGGTCAACCGTTGATACCTTCGCCGTTGTTAACAATCACCATTATCCTGAGCCTAGTTTTACTACTGAGCCTGCATCTCCGCAAACGGGGTCAGTTACGCATCTTCTTGATGGAACAGTGGCTTACGGAACAGCAACAGTGGCGACCTGGGAATGGACAATTAGTGGCACGGAAGACACTGACTATGGTTATGTAAATTCAACAACTGATGCAAGTGCAAATCCAGATGTTCAATTTTATACGGATGGAAGCAAGACTATTTCTTTACAAGTAACGGATAGCGATGGTTATGGGGCTTGTGGTTGCAGCGGGGGAGTAGACGTTGCCAAGGGAGAAATTCAATGGTACGAGACTCCGCCAACTCCTTAAAAACTTAAGGAAAGAGAAGCAAAGAGAGCAGTTTAGGCTGCTCTCTTTTTGAATCGGCATCCTTTTAATGCTATAATCTCTTTAGTGTCAACATGTTTATTACTGCCCAAGGTCCAGCCTTGTTTCAAATTCGAGATCAGAAAAAACATCCCCGGGCCAATTTAATCATTGGTTCCTTTTTTGATTCAAAGGATGATTCTACTTCTTTAGCAAAATTAAAGACAGCCTTTGATATAGTCTTAGTTACCCAGAACAAACTAGTCCCTCCTGGGTTTTCTAAATTAAAAGGAGAGCCTTTTTTAATCAATACGCCAGGAGAGTTTGAAATAAAGGGAGCGGAGATTCAAGGCATTCAAAATGGAGCAAACGTTGTTTACATTTTTTCTCTCAATTCAATCAAAGTTGCTTTTGTCAGTGAAATAAAGAAGAAAGAATTGGATTCCAGCTTAATTGGAGCAATCGAAGGAATTGACGTTCTATTTATTGCCCTCCAGGGAGACGGGCTAACTCCTCAGAATGTTGCTAAAATCATTACTCAAGTTGAGCCGAAGATGATTATTCCAATAAATTTTTCTTCTTCTGATCTAAAGAGATTCTTTACTATTGTCGGGGTTGACCCAATTCAACCAATCCCCAGTCTGGATATTAAGCCAGCTGATTTGTCGACGGAGAGGTTGGCAGTAAGAGTCTTATCACTATAAAATGAATTTTCTTGAACGATTAAGAAAATTATCGGAAGGGCAAAAAAAGACTATTATTTGGATTATTATAATAATTTTAGCGATTGGCTTGTTCTATTGGTCTTATCAGAATTTTAGGAGCGGCTTTGCAAAAATTAAACAAGAAGATATCGAGGAACAATTTAATCTAAAAAATATTCAGGAACATTTACCAGAGATTTAATTACTTATGGCTTCTTCTAAAGAAAAAGCAAATGGAGAGAATCCTACCCAAAAGATAAAACCGCGGGCTATCGTTGAGGAAATGCGGGAATCTTACCTTGATTACGCAATGTCTGTCATCGTTGCCCGGGCTCTTCCTGATGTCCGCGATGGATTAAAACCGGTTCATCGCCGCATTTTGTATTCAATGCGAAAAATGGGGCTAAAAGCAGCGGGAAAAACGAGAAAATCCTCAGCGATCGTTGGTCATTGTTTGGGTCATTTCCATCCGCATGGCGATATTTCTGTTTATGAGGCAATGGTCGGTTTGGCTCAGGATTTTTCTCATCGGTATCTTCTGGTGACTGGACAAGGAAACATGGGATCAATTGATGGCGATCCCCCCGCCAATGCTCGTTATACGGAAGCGAAACTTTCCCCTTTAGGAGAAAATATGCTGGAAGACTTAGACAGAGGGACGGTTGATTTTGTTGATAATTATGATGGAACCGAACAAGAACCGGCTGTTTTGCCTTCGCCGGTTCCCCAACTTTTACTAAACGGCTCTTTGGGCATTGCTGTTGGGATGGCAACGAATATTCTCCCTCATAATCTTAAAGAAGTTTGCGATGCCTTAATTTATTATTTATATCATCCAAAAGCGACAACTAGTGATTTGTTCCAATGGGTTCAGGGACCGGATTTTCCTACCGGAGGGGTGGTTTATAATCAGAATGATTTAATTGCTGCTTATTCACAGGGGAAAGGACCAGTGGTAGTGCGCGGGAAAGCGGAAATTATTGCCCACAAAAAGGGATCGCAGATTATTATTAGTGAAATTCCCTATCGCGTTAACAAGGCAACTTTAGTCAAAAGCATTGCTAATTTGATCAGCGACGACAAATTAAAAGGAGTAAAAGCTATTCGCGATGAATCAGGGAGAGAGGGAATGCGAGTAGTTATTGATATTTCCCCCCAGGGATTTCCTCAGCGGCTTCTTAATCGTCTTTATAAATACACCAGTTTACAGAAGAAATTGCATATGAACATGATTGCTTTGGTTGATGGTCTTCAACCTCGCCTGCTTTCTTTAGCGGATATCTTTGATTATTATTTAAAACATCGTCGGGCGGTTGTTGTTCGCCGAACAAGGTTTGATCTTATCCGGCTTAAAGCCCGCCGTCACATTTTATTGGGTTTGATTATTGCTCTCCGCAATATTGACGAAGTAATTGCCGTTATCAAGAAATCAGAAGATCGCCAAGATGCTCAAAAGAAGTTAAGAAAGAAATTTTCTTTAAGCGAATTACAAGCCGAAGCTATTTTAGAAATCAAGTTGCATCGTTTAGCTAAATTGGAGAGAATTGAAATTGAAAAAGAGTTAAAACAAATCGAAGTAACCATTAAAGAACTGGAGGGAATTCTTGTTAGTCCAAAGAAAGTAAATCAGGTTATTGAGAAAGAATTGAAAAAAGCAGAAGAGGATTTCGGCGATGCCCGGCGAACAAAAATTGTTAAAGGACAGATTAAAGAGTTTGAGCAAAAAGATCTTATCCCCAACAAGAAAGCCTTTATCATTGTTACTGAGAATGGCTACATTAAGAGAACTGATCCGGGAGTTTATCATTCTCAAAAAAGAGGGGGAAAGGGTATTCTAGGGATGAAAACAATTAAAGGAGACATTGTTGAGCATCTTGTTTCTGTTTTTACTCATGACCAGTTGCTTTTTTTCACCGATCAGGGAAAGGTCTATGAGTTGCCGGCTTACGAAATTGAAGAAGGGACGCGGGTCAGTCGGGGAAGAGGGTTGGCGAACTATCTTCCTCTTTCTTCGGAAGAGAAGCTCTTGGCTATTTTCCGGCAGGTTGACGATGATAAATATTTGATAATGGCGACTAAGAATGGAATAATTAAGAAGACTAAGAAAGGAAGCTATCAGGCGGTTCGGACTAGCGGATTAAAAGCAATCAACTTGAAGAAAAATGATTCTCTTCAAGCAGTTTCTGGAACAAGCGGAAAAGACGAAGTCCTTCTGGCAACCAAAGAAGGGAAATGTATTCGGTTTAAAGAAGGGCAAGTTCGTCCGATGGGTCGAGTTGCCCGAGGAGTTAAGGGAATTGCTCTGCGTTCGGGAGATCAGGTTATCGCAATGGAAATAATTAAAGAATCGAAGGACAAGAAGGCTTCCAAAAACCAGAAATTATTGGTTTTAAGCGAGAATGGCTACGGGAAAAGAACATTGTTAAAGAATTATCGTCTTCAAAGGCGAGGAGGCCGAGGGCTCA
Organism: uncultured Candidatus Saccharibacteria bacterium; assembly: GCA_964512355.1. Classification (GTDB taxonomy): domain Bacteria; phylum Patescibacteriota; class Minisyncoccia; order Minisyncoccales; family UBA1441; genus CAZYFS01. The sequence continues at coordinate 7,461 of CAZEHI010000002.1, forward strand.
TTACCGCTAAACTTAGTAAAAAAACTGGGAAGTTGGTTTTTGCTAAACTCTTTGATGTCGAGAAGCAAGATCTTGTTGTTATTTCAACGGGAGGACAAATCATTCGAACTAACATTGAGTCGATCAGTACTCTGAGCCGAGTAACTTCGGGAGTTCGCATTATGAAATTAAACCCTGGTCACAAAGTAGCCTCAGCTACTTCCTGGGGGGAAGGGAAAAGTCATTAAATTTTTAAAATAATCATGGAAGGATTCCTTAATCCGGAAAAAGTCCTTGACCAATGAGAACTAGCGAAGAATATGTCGGGAGCGGAATTCGGCTGTGGTTCAGGACATTGGGCAGTTGAACTAGCAAAGAGGTTGATAGATGGGGCCGTTTATGCCATTGACATTCAGCCTTCTGTTTTGTCAGCCTTGAAATCTCGGGCAGAAAGGGAATATGTCATCAATTTAAGAACACGTCAAGGGGATCTAAGTCAACGCCGCGGCTCGGGTCTTCCTGATGGAGAAATGGACATCGTTCTAATTCCTAACATGCTATTTCAGGTCAAAGATAAAAAAGCAGTTATCGAGGAAGCTAAACGGGTTTTGCGTCCGGAAGGAATAATAGTTATTGTTGACTGGAAGAGCAAAAAAATGCTAACCTTAGACCAGGGGAGTGCTCCAATTGCTGAGATTAAGAAAATTTCCCTAGATTTAAAATTAGAAATAACTAAAGAGTTCTCGGCTGGGTCTCACCATTGGGGGTTGATCCTTCGTCGAGAAACGAGCTAATGAAAATTTCAAAAAGGATTTTAATTCTATCAATTATTTTTGTTTTTGGAGGATGGCCTCTTTTAGCAGAAATGGCGCCTCCCACTTCTTTGTCAACTAGTCTTGATATCCAACCGCCAACAAGATGGGTTAACATCCAGGAACTAATTGAACAAATAATTAACGTTCTTCTCGTTTTGTCCGGAATTGGTTTAACTTTAGCGATTTTCTACGCCGCTTATTTATTTTTATTTGCCCAGGGAAGACCGGAAAAAATGAGAACGGCTTGGAAAACAATTATTTGGGCCTTGGTTGGCCTGGGGATTATCTTGTTTAGCCGAGCGATAGTTGCTATAATAAAAACGGTTTTAGGAGGAGGAACGACATCATAGTCGAATAACATTTAAAGGTCGAAGAATTAAATTTTGTAAATGGTAATTATGAAGAGAAAATTATTAGCAGTTGTTGGAATAATCGGACTAATGGCCTTTTTGCTTACCCCTTTGACTTTCGTTGCTGCTCAACCTCCTACAGGAGGATCTGGGCTTGAGCCGTCGGTGACTATTCCCGATAGGTGTACAATTAGAACGGATTTTAGCGTCGGTGATACTTCCTTCTCGAAAGGGATGACAGTTGGTCCAACCGATTCCGGTTGTGCTTATGCGGCAGATGACTGGGGAATAGTTTGTTTGATTAACACTCTTTACTTTGTAACCAATTGGATTTTCTACTTTTTGATGCTGGCAGTGATAGTCATGGTTTTAGTTGGAGCGTTTTACTTCTTGACGGCAGCTGGTGATACAACCAAGATAAAAAAGGCGGGAATGCTTATTACTTCGTCAATTATTGCCTTGATTGTAGCCCTCCTGGCGAAAGCTATTCCGGTTATTGCAAAGTATATTACTGGAATGGGAGTGTAATTAAAGCGTTTATATAGTTCTGCGTTAACAGTGCGGATGTAGCCGAATTTGGTATAGGCGCAGGACTTAGGATCCTGTAGAGAAATCTATTGAGGGTTCGATTCCCTCCATCCGCACATCTTATAAGAAAAACCTACCTCTTCAAGAGGTAGGTTTTTTGCCATTTAGTCTACAATATTTTTAATCTTCAATTGCTATTTCTTGCAGCCCTTCTTTCTTAATCTTGGGAATCTTAATGGTGAGAATGCCCTTTTTAATCTCGGCCTTAATGCGGGAAGGGTCAATGTTTTCTGGAAGGGCAAGTTGGCGGGAAAAAGCTCCCCAATAACATTCGTGATAATTATACTTTTTCCCTTTTCCGATCTCCGGCTTTTCCCTTTTCCCTTGAATATTGAGCATGTCATTCCGAAAAGTTACTTCAATGTCTTTAGAATCAACTCCGGCAATTGCGGCTTGGACAACCAGATGCTTTTCTGTTTGGAAAACATCAACAGCCAGCTTTCCTTCTTGATCTAACCAACTTTCTTTTTTCAATTTTGTTTTTGAGGACATATTAAAATTATGTTAATTAGATTTTTTAAGAGCAATTCCTTTTTTCTTCAATTTTCGAAAGCTTCCGATATTAACAAAAATTAGAATCAGGGGGATAATAAGCGAAAGGGCTAAAGCAAAAGATTGCTGCTTTGACGCTATCATTATAGATAAGTTGTAAGCGCCGTGCAAGAGTCCGGCTAAAAGCAAGCCAATCCAAAAATATAATCGCTTTTTAGATTTTTTAGAATTACTGAAATAATTGAGAGCGATAAAGTATCCCCAAGTACCGGAGGCAAGAGCATGAATAAAAGTTGCTCCCAAGAAGCGAGTCATGCTTACTTCGGCTAGGTGAAGCGGGGTTGTTAAAACTGGATCAAGAAGAAAAAAAAGATTTTCCAAAGCGGCAAATCCTAACCCGGCGATAATCATGTAAAGCATAACATCAACTGGTTCATCGAGGGCCGGCTTTTTCCATGTCCCGAAACGAGCGGCAATGTATTTTACTATTTCTTCAATAAAGGCACTGGCAATTAAAATGACAATGAAATTATGACAAAGATAACCGGCGATTTTTTCTAAGCCAACGGCTAGGAGAACAGAAATTGCGCCGAGAAGAAAAACAGTTAAAACCATCCAATTTGGTTCGGGGTGCGAATCTTTTCGGAGATAAAAAAATAGCCAAATAATGCTTGGAATTATCGCTAAAATCAAAGAAAGAAAGAAAAAAAGGGAAGACATAGGAAGCTTTTTATTTAGCCGGCCAATCTTCAATCATTAGGAAGGGCTTCTTCGCCAGCAAGGGCAGCATTTGATATATTTCCTCGCTGATAAAAGGCATGAAAGGATGGAGGAGTTTTAGAGATGTTGTCAGGACGAATAGCAATGTTCTAATAATCTCCCTTTTCTTTTCCGGCGAAGTTGTTTCCCGAATTGATGTTTTGATTTCTTCTAAATATTGATCACAGAAATCATGCCAGAAAAAGTCATATAATTGATGGGTCGCTTGACCAAAAGAGAATTGGTCAATATTTTTGCTAAGGGCTGCTGATAAATTATTTACTTTTTGAATAATTTCTTGATCGGGGCTTGCTTTGGTAATATCAATCTTTTCAAAACCTGACTGCTCAACTTGCTGAAGAATGAAACGGGAGGCATTCCATATCTTCGTCCCAAATTTATTTCCCATGATAATATCCTCTTCGGAAAATCGAATATCTTGTCTTCCTTGAGTTGTTTGCCAAAGCAGACCAAAGCGGGTAGCGTCGGCTCCATACTTTTCAATTAGCTCTAATGGATCAACTCCAGTGCCTAAAGACTTGCTCATCCGTTGCCCGTCTTTGGCAAGAATAGTTGGGTGGAAATAAACTTTTTGGAAAGGGATTTCTTTCATGAATTCGTAGCTGGAAAAAATCATCCGGGCTACCCAAAGGTTCATAATTTCAACTCCAGTTGAAATTAAGTCAGTCGGGTAAAAAACAGCGAGATCTTTATTCTTCTCGGGCCATCCCAGGGCGGCAAAAGGCCAGAGGGCAGAACTAAACCAGGTATCAAGAACGTCTTCTTCCCCGGCAATAGGAATTTTGTGTCCCCACCAAAGCTGGCGCGAAATACACCAGTCATGTATTTCTTTTAACCAGTCAAGACAAACTTTTTCCCAACGGGAAGGATAAAAAATTATCTTTTTTTCTTCAATAGCCTGACGAGCAAAGAGCGCCAATTCGTCCATTTTTAGAAACCATTGTTGCGAAGAGATAGTTTCTATTTCGGTTTGGCAGCGGTAGCATACCGGGACTGAATGAAGATAATCTTCGGTTTTGATTAAAAAACCTTTTTCTTCTAAGTCTTCAATAATTATTCGGCGGGCTTCTTTAATTGACAGCCCCTGATATTTCTCGGGGATATCCCCAATCATCTTTCCTTCTTCGTTGATAATTTGCCGAAGCGGCAAATGATGACGCTGGCTGATTTTATAGTCAGTTAAATCATGAGCAGGAGTTATTTTTACTGCTCCTGTTCCGAATTCAGGATCGACTAGTCGATCAGCGACAACGGGAATTTCTCTTTGGACTAAAGGAAGAATTACTGTTGCTCCTTGAAATTTTTGGTAACGTTTATCTTTTGGATTAACGGCAACAGCCGAATCACCCAACATTGTTTCTGGCCTGGTCGTAACAATGGTTATTAAAGAAGAGTTGTCCTTAAGCGGGTAATTGATGTACCAAAGCTTAGTTTTTTCCTGGCGATGCTCTAGTTCCAAATCAGACAAAGTTGTCTGACAACGAGGACACCAATTAATTAATCGTTTATCTTGGTAAATCCATCCTTTTTTTTGATATTGCTGGAAGGCTTTTTTAACTGCTTGACGATAATTTTCATCAAGAGTAAAGCGGAGGCGGCTCCAGTCGCAAGAAGCCCCGGTTTTCTTTATTTGACCGATGATAATTTTTTCGAAGCGGTCTTTCCACTGCCAAATTAGTTCAACAAACTTTTTCTTTCCCAAATCAAAACGAGTTTTTCCTTCCTTTTGCAATTTCTTTTCGACGACATTTTGCGTAGCAATGCCAGCATGATCTAATCCTGGCAGCCATAAGGTGCGATAACCCTCCATTCTTTTCTTGCGGATGAGAACATCCTGAATGCTTATATTCAAAGCATGGCCCACATGGAGAGCGCCAGTAATATTAGGGGGAGGGAGAACAACTGTATATGACTCTCGACGTTCTCCTAGTAAATTATCAGGGTTAAAAAATCCGCTTTCTTCCCATTTTTGGTAAATTCTTTTTTCTATTTCTTGGAACGAATATCGTTTATCCATACTAAGATAGTCTTAAATTAGCTTTGACAGAGACGTCAGCCCAGCTAGTCATCTCTTTTTGACAATAATGGTAATAGCCGGCAAGGGCAATCATCGCTGCATTATCGGTACAAAATTGGGGGAGGGGGACAAAGAAATTAAAGCCTTGTTTTTGCCCTTTCTCGGTTAATTGTTGGCGGAGATCTTGATTAGCGGCGACTCCTCCGCTGAGGATGATTGACTGAACCGAAAAATCTCTCGCCGCCCGAAGAGTTTTTTTAACAAGGACATCATTGACAGCGGCCTGAATTTCCGCGCTCATTTTTTCTTGATAAAGAGAGGACTCTTTGATTTTAGTTGACTGCTGATGGCGGAGATATAAGACGGCTGTTTTTAATCCAGAAAAACTAAAGTCATAATTTGGCTGATAAAACATTGGACGAGGAAGCTTAATCGCCTGAATCTCGGGAGGGATTTTAGCTTTCCCTTTTCGATTATGCCATTTTTCCGCTCGTTTAGCAATTTCTGGCCCGCCGGGATAGCCTAATCCTAAAAGTCGGGCAGTTTTGTCGAAACATTCTCCGGCAGCGTCATCTCTAGTTTCGCCAATTACTTTGTATTCTCCCAAACGAGGGCTGAAGATTAATTGAGTATGTCCGCCGGAAACGATTAATCCCATTGAAGGGAAAACAGTTGACAAAGGCGGCGGAGAAGGCGACAACCAAATAGCCAATAAGTGTCCCTCAAGATGATTAACGGGAATGATGGGAATGTTCCAATAGAATGAAAGCGCTCGGGCAAAATTCATTCCCACCCAAAGAGAAGGAAGCAATCCCGGCCCTTGGGTAACGGCAATATAATCAAGAGGAGGTTCCTGATAGGTCGACAAAAATTGTTCGCATTTTTCCTTTAAAAGGGATTCTTTATCAAGGATCTTTTCAACAGTTTTTGCTTTTTTTACTGATAATTCCGGTGATTCTCGGCGAATAAGCCAATTAGCTTTTTTAAGGCCTTCTTTTAATAAAGGGAGGAGACTTTTTTGATGTTCCCGTTTAGCCAGAGAAGGAACAATTCCTCCCCAGGGGCGGTGAATTTCTGTCTGGGAGGAAATTAAATTGATTTGTTTTTTGATTTTCGAAGGGGGAAAATCGTTTCCTTCTATTTGGGAAATTGTAATCCCGGCATCATCACAGGAAGTTTCAATCGCCAACATGTTCATGCTTGCTTTTTTTCTAAAGATTTGTAAAAATAGGAATACCTTTTGGCCCCGTCGTCTAGTGGTTAGGACATTGGATTTTCAATCCAACAACAGGAGTTCGATTCTCCTCGGGGCTGCTTTTTTTATTTCTCTTCTTCTAAGGAGGATTCATCAATTGGTTCTCCTTGTCCGTCTTCTTCCTTCTGGATAAGGTCTTTGAAAATTTCCGGAAGGATATTTTCAATTTCTTCTTTATCTTTAAATCCGGAGTAAGTACTTTCGCCGATAATAAGGATCGGAAGTTGATCGCCCAGTCGATAAAGGGATTTGAGGGTATTTAAAGCGGAGAGGTTCAGGTTATAGTCAAAGGAATAAATCCGGAGAAAAGGATATTTCTCGCGAAAATAAGTTAAAACATATCCTTGCTTGGCACAAGTAGGACAATCTTCGTGATTGGAATAAAAGTAGAGAATAGGAATTAGTTTTGCTTGGCATTGGTCCTTGGCTTTTTTAGTTAGCAGCCAATTTTTGATTTCTAGAAGAGAGTAATTTTTCTTCAAGCGGATTACTTGCAGATTATCATGGCCAAGAGCCTCTTCCATGTAGGCAGTTCTTTCCCCAATCGCATACAGTTCTGATGTCAGACTGGAATGGTTGACATTCTGACAGATGGCTGTTTCTAGAATAGAAAATTGAGTTTCGGCGGAGAGAATATCAAGCTGTAGATCTTGACGCAGATCATTAAGTTTTGATAATTTTTTTTGATTAATGTAGTCGCTTAAACCAAAACCAAAAGCAAAGATTATTAAAGTAACCAAAAAAACGAAAAAGTATTTTCGGTAATTAATTTGTTTCTTTGGATTTTCAATCATCTAATTATTTTAAATTTTTTTCTTTGTCCCAATTGATCTTTCGATTAAAGAGGATAGTGTAGACGGCCCCGAACCAGCAGGCGGCGTAGATTGGGAAGTAGAAAAGAGCGGTTAAAATCAAACCCCGATTGAATTTTGAAGAGCTGGATGATATTCGTTTGGTAATAAGGAGCAGGATTAAAGTAAAGAGGATGCTGAATCCGCCAATCAAGGTAAGGGCTCGACTATTGACAAAAAACCAGTTGGGCCAAGTGAGATTAAGTTGGCTGAAATCAAAACCAATTGCCCTCCAGGAGGAAAAGGCTGTCAAGCTTGTCTTGATAAGGTGAAAGAGAAAATAACTAGAAGAGATGAGCAGAAAAATAATTCCCAGAAGGGTGGCCGGAAGAATAAAAAGGCCCAGATTTCCGTGTTTTTTTCCAAAAAGACAGCGGTAATCCCAGCCATTGCGCAGTAGTCCTTGATACCATCTTTTTCGTTGTTTAAAAAGAGCTCTTAAACGATTGGGGGCTACTGTATAAACATAAGCATTGATGGCATTTTCAATCTGGAGATTATGGGTTTGCATTCGAAGGGCCATTTCAAAGTCTTCCGTATTATGACCAAGGCGGTAATCTCCAATTTTTGCAAAGATTTCGCGCCGGAAAATAGTCAGCGGTCCTGGGGTAACGTTGATGCTGCCCAAAAAAGACTGGACTTTCCGCAAAGCAATTCCAAGGATATACTCGATGCTTTGGACATGCCGCAATAAGCCTCTTGGCTGATAAACTTTTATTGAACTAGTAACCGCTTTAGTATTAGAGTCAGAAAAATAGGGGAGCATTATTTTAAGTACTTTTGGGTCAACAACTGAATCGGCGTCAAGGGTGGCGACAAATTCAGCTTTTGTCTGCTGAAGGCCATGATTTAGGGCGGTGTATTTCCCGCCGTTTTCTTTATGGTAAACCTGGACAACCGGGTTTTCTTTTTGAAACTGTCGGGCAATTTGGTAAGAATTATCTTGGCTTCCGTCATCAATAATCAAAATCGTTAACTTCTCCTTTGGATAATCAAGGCGAAGAAGAGATTTTATGGTTTTAGCAATTGTTCCTTCTTCGTTGTAGCAGGGGACGAGAAAAGCTACCGAAGGATAGTTCGACTGAAGAAGAGGACGGTAAAAATGCCCCCGGTTTTCAAAAAGGGTTGTTAAGAAAAAGATTACGACATATAGACCAACGAAACTGGCGGTATAGATAAAAATGCTAGTAATAATCATGAAGAGATTAGCTCTTTAGGATTGTTTTTTTTATCATAACATGAAGCAAAAGGAGAAAAAAGAGTTTTTGATATGTTTATACACATACTCAAGATAGTAGTCTATCTTAATGAAAACCGCCATATGTCTTTGCACATTACCTTTTACTCTTGACAAGGGCTTGTGGTTTACTATACTAATAACAGAATACATACAAAAAAGTACCTTTTAAGGTTTTGTCCTTATGCGGTGCTTTTTCATTTTATATTCGAGTTTTTTACGCAAGTTTTCTATAAAAACAATTTTTTCTTTAGCTGTTTTTTTTAATAAAACTGAACAAGTTTTAACGTATGGGCTTATTACACACCTAAGTTTATTATTTTTATATAGATATTTAACTAAAGAGTAAAAATCTCCATCGCTTGTAACAATTATAGCCTTGTTATATTTCTTATAATCAATCATTGCTTGTAAGACCAAATCGGCGTCCACGTTGCCCTTCACCTCTCCGCTCTTATTAGGCAATGTCGGTTTGAAAACTAAAACGTAACCGGCTTCTTGTAATGAAGAATATAAGTCTTGATTGGCTGGAATATAGCCGATAAATAAATAAGCCGTAGATACTTTATATTTCTCTTTTAAATAAATTCTGAATCTTTTGTGATCCAATTTCCACCCCAAGCTTTGAATCCCTAAATTAAGATTTTGACTGTCAATAAATGCGTAATTACTTAATTCTTTTTTCATATACTTCCATTCTATCAAAAATTCGTCTCGTTGGCGAGAAATAAAAAATTACCGTTGCTCTAACATAATAATTTTATAATTGAGCAATATAGAAATGTCATAGGCAAGAGAAACATGTCGTCCTTCTCTTTGATTGGAACTTTAATTAAATTAATTAAGGAAAGACACGCAATTCCAATTAATTAAATTTCTTGAGATGACATTTCTAAATTGCCTTGGCAGAAAATAAAACATATCGGAAGGATATTTGGATTGTGTTGATTAATCCTTATCTCAATTAAGAGGGAGGATTTGATTGAAGGAAGGGATAGCCGTCATTAGTTTGTCCGTCGATGTCCCAAATATCTTCAAAATCCCAGTCAACAGTTGTTGTTCCTTTCCAGATGCCGGTAGTGAAAGTGGATTTTTGTTTCATTTCCGTTGTTGTTCGTCCTTGAGCATAACCTTCACTTTGGCTTTGCCCGGTTGCTCCAATGTCCCAGAGACATTTATAGTCAGCGCTTGCATAGGGTAGATGACGTCCAGAAAATCCGCCGATGAAAGAACTAGAATCACTAGCTTTAGTGGTGTAGCTGGTTGTATAACAATTTTCAATAAGCAAGCTTCCCCGGTATTCTTCGCAACCGACGAAACCGCCAACATCTTCTTCTCCATGGACTTTGTTGCTGGCGTAACAATCTTTAATTCCTCCCCGATTTTTACCAACTAAGCCGCCCACAAAGTGATCTCCGGAAATATCATTATTGTGACTAAAGCAGCTTTCGATTAAACTTACTCCTCCAAGCCGGCCGATCAATCCGCCAACGCCCCAATCTCCAACGATTTGCGTTTTTTGGGTAGCTGAG
>CAZEHI010000003.1:0-17268 GCA_964512355.1 uncultured Candidatus Saccharibacteria bacterium
AGAAGGATTTTCTCAAAAAATGCGGTTCGAACTTTGTTTTGCGTGACCAAAAACTAATTTTTGATTTCCGAAATCCTTGGAAGCTCTTGATTAAAGCCAAGCCCCGCCGAAGGCGGGGCGAGGCGACAAGCTCATCGGTGGCGAATCCGCCGAATTGTCCTAATTTGCGGAGGGGGTGGGATTCGAACCCACGAGTCCCGAAGGACAGCGGTTTTCAAGACCGCCCGGTTAAGCCACTTTCGTACCCCTCCAACTAAGATTTCTCTTTAATTGAAAATAGAACAAAGCGGGAAATTGAATTATAATCGAGCTCCACATTCTCAAAAAAGCCCAGCTGCCTTTCCAAAATCCCTTCTTTTGGGTTTTTGTCACGTGTTTAAGCTCGTAAAGAATAAAGTTTCTATTCTTTAAGCGAGACCATTTAGCCGTCCAATGAATAGCGCTTTCTACTAAATAGTCCCTCTTAAAACGAAGAGGGACTAAGTTCCACAAACTTCTTTCTACGACTCGCAACCCGCTAAAAGGAGCTTCTAGCCGGTGATTAATCCGATTTAAAAACTGACCTCTTTCGAGAGTTCCCGTCGTCATTTGATAGCGGTGATCTAAAATCGGCTGAAGAATGAGATAGATGTGTTCCGGAGAAAGATTAATTAAATCAGCGTCTATAAAAACAATGATTTCTGCTTGACTGTAGTCAACTCCTTTTTGCATTGCCTGCCCTTTCCCTTGATTCTGAGGGAGAGAAAGCACTTCCGCTCCAGCTTGGTGGGCTATTCTGGCTGTCCGATCAATAGAACCATCGTCAACGACGACGATCTGATTGATAATCTTAACCTGTTTAACCGCTTTGATAACCTGCCCAATCGTTTTCTCTTCATTAAAAGCGGGAATGATTGTTGCTATTTTAGGATAATTTTGAAGCATAAAAACAAGCGGAGAGGGTGGGATTCGAACCCACGCGAGAAAATTCTCAGCACATTAGCAGTGTGCCGCTTTAGACCGCTCAGCCACCTCTCCCAATTTCTCTGGTAGTTTCATAATATCTTATTTTTATATCTTTTCAAATCTTCCCGACAATGTGAATTAAAAAAGAGGGGTAAGTTTTCCCTCTTTTTTATTAAACAACATTCTTTTCTAAGCTTTAGAGCTGACTGAAAACTTTCTCTTTAGTTTTCCCCTTAACTTGGAATTGCAAGCAGCCAGCTTTCTGATCAACCCCAATTTTATTCCCTTGTTCTATCTCTCCGGTAATTATTTTAAGAGAAAGAGGATCGAGAATTAATTGCTGAATCTTTCTTTTCAAAGGACGAGCGCCTAAATCGGCATCAAATCCTTCTCGGGTAAGGAAGCTTTTTACTTTCTTGGAGAACCGTATTTCCAGTCCCTTTGTCTCTTTCAAGCGTCGGGCTACTTTATCCAATTCCAAGCTGACAATCTTTTCAATCTCCTTCGAACCCAATTGATGGAAGATAATGCTTTCATCAATCCGGTTAAGAAATTCCGGTCGAAATTCCTTCTTTACTCCTTCTCTTATTTCTTGCTCTATTTTCTCTCGATGGGCTTTTTCTTTTCCTTCAGAAGCAAAGCCCAAAGAACCTCCCCGGCTGGTAGAATCCGATCCAATATTAGAAGTCATAATAATGATCGTGTTCTTAAAAGAGACCAAATGTCCCTGTGAATCAGTCAAGTGGCCGTCTTCAAATATTTGCAAAAGCAGATTAAAGAAATCAGGATGGGCTTTTTCAATCTCATCTAAGAGAATAATACTATAAGGTTTTCGTCGAACTTGCTCAGTTAATTGCCCCCCTTCCTCATACCCAATATATCCGGGAGGGGAACCAATCGCTTTTGCGGTACTATGTTTCTCCATATACTCTGACATATCCAGGCGAATCATTGCCTCTTCGTCATTAAACATAAAATTAGCCAAAGAACGGGCAAGTTCCGTCTTTCCAACTCCCGTTGGTCCAAGGAACAAGAAGACGCCGGCTGGTCGATTCTGATCAGCAATCCCGGCCCGGCTTCGGCGAATTGCTCTAGCAATCGCGGAAACAGCTTGCTCTTGACCAACAACTCTTTGATCAAGAATCTTTTCCATATTCTTGAGTTTCTTTGCTTCTGCATCAATTAGGCGAGTAACAGGAATCCCCGTCCACCGGGAAACTATCCCAGCCACTTTTTCCTCGGTTACCTCTTCTTCTAATAAAGAATTCTTCTTTTGAAAGCGAACTAATTTCTTTTCGGCCTGGTTAAGTTCTTTTTTAAATTTAGGAATTTCCCCGTATTTAATCTCGGCAACCCTTTGCAGATCAGCTTCTCTTTGCTTAATTTCAGCCTGCAGCGACAATTGGTCAATTTCATTTCGCAAGCGCTTCACTTCCTCAATAAGCTCCTTCTCAATTTTCCATTGTCCTTGAATTTGTTTCACTTTCTCTTCGAGGTCGGCTATTTCTCTTTTAATTGCTCGCGATTTCTGTTTTGATTTTTGATCTTTCTCTCCTTTCAGAGACTGGGCAGCAATTTCCAGCCGGGTAATGTTATCACGATACTTATCAAGCTCTTCCGGCTCTGATTCAATCTCCAAGCGAAGAGCAGAACCGGCTTCGTCAATGAGATCAACAGCCTTATCGGGAAGACAACGGTCGGCAATATAACGATTGCTTAAAGTGGCGGCTGCTCTTAAAGCCGCATCCTGAATTCGAACTCCATGATGTAATTCATATTTTTCTTTAATCCCCCGGAGAATAGTGATCGTATCTTCGACTGTTGGCTCATTAACCTGAATTACCTGGAACCTTCTTTCTAGGGCCCGATCTTTCTCGATGTATTTTCGATATTCATCAGTCGTTGTTGCCCCAATCGCGCTTAATTCTCCTCGGGACAAGGCTGGTTTTAACAAATTGGAAGCATCCATTGCTCCTTCCGCTGCCCCCGCTCCAACAATAGTATGCAATTCATCAATGAAAAGAATGTATCGGCCCTTCGCTTCCCTAATTTCTTTCATTAAGGCTTTCAGGCGATGCTCAAATTCTCCTCGATATTTCGTCCCGGCAATTAGAGCCCCTAAATCTAAAGCAATGATTTCTCTATGACGAAGAGATTCCGGAACATCATCCTTAATAATCTTTTGAGCTAATCCTTCAATGATAGCTGTCTTTCCAACTCCAGCCGAGCCAATTAAAACGGGATTGTTCTTTGTTCGTCGGGAAAGAATTTGCATTATCCTTCTGATCTCTTCTTCCCTTCCGATAACTGGATCTAGTTTTCCTTCTTTGGCTAGTTTTGTTAAATCGCGCGTATATTTTCCAACTGTCTGATATTTATCTTCGGGATGAGGATCAAGAACCTGATTATTCCCTCTTGCTTTTGCCAAACTCTTAAGAAAAGCATCTCTTGTTAATCCCTGCTTAACTAAAATATTTTTTGCTCGATTTTCAACAGCCAACAAAGCTAAAAATAAATGCTCAGTAGAAATAAACTGATCTTTCATCTCAACTGCCTCCTTTTTGGCTTGAGCCAAAACTTGAGCTAAATCCTGAGTAAGATAAAATTGTCCCATACTGGGAATTCCTCGGTTCGCTTTCGGCAATTCAGCTATTAATTCTTTAGTCTTTTTAATAACGGCCGGGAAAGCAATATCTAATTCTCTCAGGCAAACAACAACAACACTGTCCGTTTGTTGAATCAAAGACGCTAAAAGATGAAGAGCATCAATTTGTTCCTGCTCGTTTTCTTCAGCAATCGAACGCGCTTCAATAATAGCCTGCTGGGAATTATAGGTAAATTCACCGCCGTTCCCAAGATTGTCACCGTATTTCATAATAATTTTACCCTAACACTAAAATATAAAAAATCAAGCGTCTTTTTTCTCTCCTAAAATCCCTTGTTTACTCATCTCTTCTCCTTGGCGTAGAATTTTTAAAACAATTGTATCTCCCACCTTGCTGTCCTGAATAACCTGATAAAGAGGATTGTCTTTGTTTATTCGCTGCCCGTTGACTTCAAGAATAATATCATTTTCCTCTAGCTCCATTTTTGCTGCGGTTGTTCCCGCCAAAATACCACCCCCCTGATTACTCCCTTTGATTAAAGCTCCGTAACTAACCGGAAGATTTTCTCCTTCTTGAACCAGAGGGGTGATAGAAATATATCGAATCCCCAGAAAAGGATAAATAATCTCGCCTTTTTCTTCCAACTTTTCTATGTCCTGCCGAACTCGATTAACAGGAATTGCAAAACCGATATTTTCCGCTCTTTCAGCCATCGCCACGTTAACGCCGACTACTTCCCCAGTCAAATTAAGCAATGGTCCTCCTGAATTCCCATGATTAATTGCCGCATCAGTTTGAATCAAGTTGCTTAAAACTCCGCTTACTCCTTCTCCGGAGGCATTAACTGTCCGAAAAAGTCCTGATATTATTCCAATTGAAACTGTATTTTCAAATTCTCCCAAGGCGTTGCCGATAGCAATTACTGTTTGCCCAGAAGCCAGATTGGAGGAGTCGCCAAGCCGGATTGCTGGAAGATTACTAATTTCTTGAATTTGAAGAAAAGCTAAATCCTGAAAAGGGTCACGAGCTAATACCTTTGCTGAGTAAATTTCCCCATCACCATCAATGATACTATACTCCGCCGCCGCTTTAGAGGTTAAATGTTTGTTAGTCAACATTAATCCTTCCGGAGAGACAATAAAACCTGTCCCTTCATGCAGTAATGCATTTCTCTTCTCTCGGGAAGAATCATAAACGACAACGCTCACAACTGAGGTCGAGGCTTCTTTGACTAAACTAATAATTTTTTCTTCTCGGCCGCTCTGGGATTCCGACCAATCTAATAATCTTGCCGTCTGTTCGGTAATCTGTTCTTTTAGATCAACAATCTCTTTCCTTGTTTCCCCGATTTCAATTGAAGAAACGCTTTCCGAAGAAGAAGCAGATTGCCCCGATAAAAGTGAAATCTTCTCACTAAGGTCAGCAATCTGTTTTTCCAGTTCTTCTTTTTCTCGATGAATTGATTCGTTAAATTGTTCTTCTAATTGGAAACAGTAATTGTTAAGAAGAGAAAATTGGATAGCAAAAAAAACTATTAGAAAAACAACTAATACCCGACTGATAATTTTAATAGATTGATCAGATAGAAAAAATTTGAAAGACATTGGTTTAAGTAAATAATTTTTCTACCAAAGAAAGAAAAAGAAAAAGGCCTAAAATAGCTGAACTAACAGCCGCGATGAGAATTGCCGCCGAGCTCATGTCTTTGATCTCCCATACTTTTGAGCTTGCTTGAGGGTGAATAATATTCAGCACTTTTTCAATTTGAGAATTCAATAATTCTAAACTCAACATAATACCGACAACTAAAATTAACATTAAAGCCTCTATTCCAGAGACCCGGAAAATAATCATCAGGGAAAAGACGACTATTGCTAGGAAGCAAAAAACTCGAAAAGTGTGTTCTTGACAAAAAGCCAATTTCAAGCCGTTTCCTGCCCGCCGAAAGCTCTGTTGAAGTTTCTTCCAGCTAAAATATTTATTCACCATAATTGACATTATCTAAATAGAGAGTCAAATTATTGGCTTGTTGATAGGGAGCAAAAACAATTTTATTGTAACGATTGCGTTTTTTCTGTTCTGAGGAGAGGGAAGACAAGTCAAAATCGCATCGCTGGAAGGAATTTTCCTTTTCTATCATTGGAACCATTTCAAAATCAAGAACCCGAACAATTTGAACTGGATCAGTATTGAGCCCAACATAGAGAAAATTGTTATCTCTTAAAAGAGCTTCAGCATAATTCTCGTCGCGGGGGAGAGTTTTAGTCGTTGTCAGAAAGTTGGTTTTCGAAACCCGAATCACTTTAGCCGGCTTGGTATTTAAACCAAGATAAATATATTCATCATTCTGCGTAAGACTGTGACAATTATTCTCTCCCGGCTCAAAAACCTTGGCCATTGTCGTCTTAAAATCATCTTTGACTAATCTTACTAATTGAGCCGGCTCGGTGTTCAAACCAGCGTAAATATAATCTTCGTCCTGAATTAAAACATAGAGGTTGTCTTGTCCGGTATCAAGCAGTTTTGTCTCTGATTCAATAAATTCTTCTTTCTCCAGCCGAACGATTTGGGCCGGCATAGTATTAAGCCCTAAATAAATATATTGACTGTCCTGTAAGATCGCCCGCACTCTTTCTCCCCCGGCCGGGAGAATAGCCGTTCTTGTCGAGGCAAAATCTGCCTTCGATATCCGAACAACTTTTGTCGGATACATATCAAGAGCTGCGTAGATATAGTCGGCGTCGAAAGTTAAAGCAATCGCCCTGTTTTCATAAACGGCCAAAGTTTTAATTTCAACTTGGAGGTCTTCTTTCTTAATCCGGGCAATTTGGGCTGGACGGGTATATAAAGCTGCATAAATGTAATCTTCATCAATAGTAATATCTTGGATATTATTACAGCCGGAAGGAAGCGTTTTTGAAACCATTTGGGAAAAATCAGACTTAAGAACTCTTACGATCACCCCCGGAGAAGTTGCTAGTCCTAAGTAGATATAGTCTCGATCTTCTGCCATTGCCTCAAGCCCTTTTGCTGTACTTATCAGCGTCTTCACTTGATAATCCCGAGTGTAAAAACTGCTGTTGTCAAAGTTTGATTTTGGCAGACAAACTATCTTCGCTGGAGAAGTATCTAGGGCAATATAAAGAGAATCTTCGTCTTGAGTTAAAGCATAAGCACGATCTTCCCCGTTCTGCAATATTTTCCCTTGCATGGCAAAATTAGCCTTGGTAATTCGAATAATCCGAGCCGGTTCAGTCGCTAAAGCAAGGTAAACATAATCTTCATCTTCAACAATCCCACGGGCGCCACCATAACCCCTGCTAAAGGGTTTTGAAACAGTAGTCGAAAAATCATCTTTAGAAATGCGAACCATCTCTGCCGGTTCAGTCGCCAAAGCAAGATAGAGATAGGACGAATCTTGCGTTAAACTATAAATATTCTCTTGATCAAGAGCTAAATTTTTATTCAAAGTGGAAAAATCTGATTTGTTAATGCGAACGACCCGGCCAGGAGTTGTCTCTAGGCCCGCGTACAAATAAGTATCATCATTGATTAAAGCACGAACATTCACGTCTTCCTCCGATAGAGTTATCATCTCGTCGATTCGAAAGCCATCTTTGCTCAAACGAACAATCTTTCCGGGAGTAGTTCCAAGCCCGGCATAGACATATTCATCATCTTGGGTAAGAGAATAAACAGTATCCTGACCAATCGGCAAAACTTGAGTTCGAGTAGTAACAAAGTCGTCTTTCGCCAAACGAACGATTCTTCCCGGCTGAGTTCCAAGACCAAGGTAAAGATAGTCATTGTCTTGAGCCAAAGAATAAATATGGCTCTCTCCAGAAGCAAGAGTTTTCGTCAATGCTGTTGAAAAATCATCCTTTGATATTCGGACAATTTTAGCCGGAGAGATATCAAGCCCAACATAAATATATTGAGCATCCTCAATTGCTACTCTTCCTTTATTTTCTCCAGTTGATAAAGTCTGAGACTTCTCCAAAAAAGCCAACAGTTTCTTTCCTGGTTTGCTTTGTCTTAAATCAAAGCTAATTTGATTGGCTGCCGATAAATCAAGAGCGCCGAACTGATCATAAACGCTCTCCCGATAACCTTCTTCTTTCACCTGAATTTTATTAGCAGTCTCTCCGCTTGTTTTTATGTTCTCCGAGAGAGAAACAACCAGTTGGGCAGGATTAGAGCTGACAAGAGGAAAGTCTCCATTAAAAATTACGTAAGCTGATGGACGACTGCCCGTCCAAGCAATATCGCTGCCCTGTGACGAATGTTTATCAAGAAAACCTTTGCCAACTTCCTGCCTAGCCAGAAGGCGATACTCCTCCCCGGCTTCTTTCGTCTTGTAAAAATAACAATAAGTTTCTTCTACTCCTCCCCTTTGGTAGGTTTGGGGATAAAGAGGGTCAGTAGGAAGAAAAGAATTTAAATAATTATAAAGTTGATCTTGCAAATCTTTATCTTCTTCAATCCTCGCTCCGCTATCTTTTTTCGGATAGTGGCCGTAATCAATATTATAACGTTCAAGAGCTTCAGCCATAATTTGCAAATCTTCTTCCCGCTGAGCATCTCGTCCATCAGCGCGATGACGCGAAACAGTTAAAACAATGGCGGCAACGATGAGAATGATAATTACTACTCCGGCAATAACTTCAATCGGTGTAATATCGAATTTAGGTTTTTTAAAGTTGAACATAAAAATAAATAGTAAATTCAAACAAAGTTTATCACATTGTGTCTTTTTTGAAAGAAATTCTGTTTTTCTCCGAAGAAATACATGCCAACTCCCAAAAGCGAATAGAGCAAAAGAACTTCCCAGCCAGAAATATCTATCCTTGCTGTTGCCCAAGATAAGCGAGAGAAATAATTAACCAAGCCAACTAAATAGTTTAACAATGGGCTAAGCAACCAACTAATTAATTGTCCTAATTTCTCCCAAATTAGAGCAAAGCTAAGAAAACAGAAGCCCATTATTAAAAGCAAAGGAAGAAAAGGGATTACGAGAAAATTAATCAATAAACCAACAAGAGAGGCTTGGTGAAAATAATAGATTGTTAGCGGCAGAGTAAAAAGTTGAGCGGAAAAGGTAAGGCCGATTATTTCTCCAAAAGGGTTATTGAAGAAGCGAGGCCATCGTAATGCTAAGATTGGCTTCAGCCAAATAATTCCAAGAGTAGCAAGAAACGATAGCTGAAAACCAACATCAAGCCGCAACAACAAGGGATTAAAAAGCAAAAGAAGAACAGCTACAAAAACCAGCCCTCGGGCAGAAATCAATGGTCGCCCGATTTTCTGGCCAAACAAAAGGAGAAAACTCATCAAGCTGGCCCTAATGATTGAAGGACGACCGCCAACAAGAAAAACGAATAAGATAAGAAACCCGCTGGCAAAATAAAAAATATAGGTCCTCTTTAACCGAAAAGATTTGCCGACTACTACCAATATCTGTAAAAGAATAACCAGATGCATTCCCGAAATGGCGAGAATGTGGCTAATCCCAACCCGAGACAGCTTTTCTTGAAAACGGGAGGATAATTGATCTCGATTTCCCAAGATCACCGCTTCTAAGATGGCTGACTGAGGCGGCGAAAAACTGCTTCTAATCTTCGATAACAGCTTGTTTTTTAAGACCGAACTCCCGGCGATTAATTGATTCCCTTGCCCCGAATCAAGAAATTCAATTTGGGGGAAATGCATTAAGACGTAAATCCCTTCTTTAGCTAGAAAGCCGCGATAATTAAAATCAGAGAAGACTGAAGGATACTTTAATGTTCCCTCAAATCGGAGTCGGTCCCCATATTTATATTTTGGATAATCGCTGACGACAAGCAAGATTTTGCCTTCAATTCCTTTTTCTTTCTTTGCCTGATAATATTTTACCTCTTTCATTATTAACCTCGCTGACTGGCTCTCTCCTTCTCTCGCCTCTCCCACTATTCCCGTTAAAATCACCTCTTTATTGACTAAAGACCGGAGCTCTGTTCTTTTTATTTTTGCTTCAGTTTTTTGAATCCAAAAAATCCCGCTGATTATTCCCAAGAGAACTAAAAAGATTAGAACTTTTTTAGAAAAAATGCCGACTGGTAAAAGAAAAAATCCTCCTCCAAGAATTAGAAAAGTGAACAAAAGAAAAGGAGGGAAATAGAAAAAAGAACCAAAAAAAATTCCGCCCAAGAAAAACAAAGCGAAAGTTAAAACAGAATTGGCGAAAGACATCAAAGAAGAAATTTAAAAAGGTAAATGATTAGATTCAAGAAAGAGCTTTTCGGGAAACTCCAGTGGCGATTACGGTTATTCTTATCTGCCCACGCTTTAAGCTTTTGTCTATTGATGTTCCAAATACTAATTCTGCCTGCTGGCGAAGATGCGCTGAGATTAATTGCGAGGCTTTCTTCAGTTCCCCCAAACTTAAATCGCCACCGCTAGCAACATTCATCAGCGCTCCACTTGCTCCGCGAAAAGAAAAATCTAAAAGAGGAGAGTGAATTGCTTCCGCTACTGCTTTTTCAACTCTTCTTTTTCCAGTCGCTGTTCCCATTCCGAACAAAGCTTGTCCGGCATTTTCCATAACCGCCCGCAAGCTAGCAAAATCAATATTAACCGCTCCAGAAGAAACTATTAAATCAGAAATCCCCTGAATAGCATTTTTTAATACTTGATCGCAGATCGAAAAAGCTTCGCGGACGGAAGACTTTTTATCAATCACTTTCAACAATCGATCATTTGGGATAACTAGAAGAGTATCTACTTTTGATTTTACCTGTTCCAAAGCGCGAGTGGCTATTCTCTTTCGCTGAGCTCCTTCGAAAGTGAAGGGGAGAGTTACTACGCCAATCGTCAAAGCTCCCTCTTCTTTAGCAATCTTTGCAATAACTGGAGCTGCTCCGGAGCCAGTATTATGAACCAAGAATCCATTAGCAATAAAATTATGGCTTCCTTCAATAGTAAGATCGTAAACCTCTTCCCGCCTTGCTTCGCCAATCGCTTCAATTTGATCAAAGGCAAAATACTTCTGAAATTTTTCTTTCTCCTTTCCAGCAAAAACAAGATTACTCTTTAAAGAATTAAAAAAGGTTTGTTCGGGAAAAGCAGGATTAAGAATAGATATCTCTTCGTCGATTTCCTTTTTTTGGACAACGACTTTGTCTCCTCTCTGAAGATTTTTTAATTCTGTCCAAACTAAAAACAAACCATTCTCCTGTTTCTTTCGAGAATCTAATTTCAAAAAAGGATGGTCGGTCGAAGCACTTATTGACCGAGTTTTTGTTCTTAGTTCTTGGGTTAGTTTCTCTCCCACTTTCGCCGCTGCCAAAACTTGCCTTTTGCTCATCCCGGCCGCTGAAAGTGAATAAACTTCTTCGCCGATTGATAAAGAATCGATCCTCTTTTGCCCGCGATTTCCCATTGAAATCAACGAACCTCCCTGTAAGCATCCTCCTCCTAAACCGCAAGTAATAAAAACCATATCTGCTCCCCGGAGGTTTTCCCTAATAATAGAACTAGATTTTTCGGCAGCCATTTTCCCTATTGACGGACGCATTCCTGCTCCTGTCCCTTGAGTTAAAAAATGACCGATTTGAATTTTTTGATCGGCTCTTTTTTTTCGTAAATCTTGAACGTCAGTATTAATGGCAATGAGCTTCACTCCCCGGATTTGATACTTTTTCATCCGAGCAAGAGCATTGCTCCCCGATCCTCCGACTCCTATTACTTTGATCTTTGTTTCCATACAACAAGTTATAATTAAGGAGCGAAAATCTGAAATATTTTCTGAAAGAGAGCTTTAAATCCCCCTTGGGAAGATGGAAGGGGATAATCTGTTGAAACTAGGCCAACGACTGTTGCTAGACCTGGATCATCTTTTGGCAAATCCAAGATTCGATTGGGCGCCTCAACTTTCGCTGGCAATTTAAAAATGCTTTTGGCTTGACTGACTACCCCTCTTATCTCCGAACCACTCCCGGTTAAAACTATCCCCGCAGGGAGATCAACTCTTTTAACAACGGAATAAATTTCTTCCTGGGCTTCTTTCAGAATTTCATTTAGGCGCAGATGAATAATCTTCGCTATTTGTTTTTTAGTTTTCTCATCTTTTCCTTTTGTTTTCCCTTTCTTTCCTCGACGAGCTCCTACCTCCTTTTTAAGCTGTTCAGCTTCTTCTCCTTCTATTTGTTCGCCAACACTAATGTCGTCAGTAATGCGAGAAGATCCCAAGGCAAAGATGGCTGTATGAACAAGACACCCATTTTGGAAAACACTCACTTTTGTCAGGCCGGCTCCGATGTCAATTAAAGCAACTCCTCTTTGTTTTTGATGCTCAGTCAAAACAGCCCGTGAGCAGGCAAGAGGGGTGCTGATAATTTCTTTGATCTCAATATTAGCATTTTCTACTGCTTTCCTGAGTTTGCTTAAATGAGGAGAAAAGACCGTCAACAACAAAACTCTTGCTTCTAGCTGTGTTCCTTTCATCTCAAGCGGTTCCTGAATCCCTTCCTGCCCATCAATAACATACTCTTTTGGTTGGACATCAAGGATCTCATTATTAGCAGGAAGATTAACAGCCTGGGCAGCTTGCAACACTCTTTTAATATCCTCTGCAGAAATTCTTTTATCGGCCCGAGAGACGGAAACTAGGCCTCGCGAAGGAATTGCTCGAAAACGAGCGCTCCCAATGTTAAGATAAACACTGTCTACCCTTTCTGAGCAAGACTTTTCGGCTTGGGTAACAGCCGTTTTGATGCTTGCTGATAATTGATCAACATTGTGGATCCCCTGTTTAGTAATTCCTCTGGTTTGACTTTGACCAAAACCTAAAAATTTAATTTTGCCATCCCCTAAATTTTGGCGGACTACCAGAACTCTAATTGAGCCTACTCCGATGTCTAAGCCGGCAATTAAACGAGAATGACGATCCATAAATAATTAAATAAATTATATTTTCCCTAATTTCTTTAATTCCTGATATTTTTCCCGAGATTTATTTTTACGAAGAGCAGTTCTCTTTTTAATTAGTTGACTTTCGCTTCGGTGATGATGTCGATGTTTCATCACTGCTCGCAAAAGACCGCTTTTCTTAATGCTTTTCGAAAAACGATTAACCAAAGACGAAGATGTTTCATTGGCTCGACGGACAACTTTTAAAGCCATAATAAATACCCTATTAAACTAATTTTATTTACAAAAGGAAGAAATTATAATCTCTTCTTGACAACCGAGACTATTTTGTCTCGTTCTACTGACGTCTGATAACCAGTTTTCATTGTTCTCAAGGTAACTGTTTGGTTAATTGCTTCTTTCCGGCCGATAATTATTGTATATTTAACGCCCAAATTATCCGCTCTTTTCAATTGAGATTTAAGAGAATCACGCCCCAGCAGCTCAGTAACTCTCACCCCTTTTCTCCGAAACTCTTCAAATAATTTAAGGGTCTCTTTTTTAGCTCTTTCCCCTAATTGAGCTAAAAAAACTAACGGCTTTTCCGGATAAATCGGCTTAACCTTTGCTTGGCTCATTGCTTTGATTATGCGCTCTACCCCCGCTGCTCCACCCACCGCTGGCACATCGCTTCCGCCAATTAAACGAGCCAATCTATCATATCGACCACCACCAACTAAAGTTTGGTAAAATTCCTCATTCTTCTCAGGACTGTTATCGTTCTGCTTCTTGTTTCGGGCAACGGCTATTTCAAAAACGGTTCGGGTATAATAATCTAACCCTCTTACTAAATAAGGATTAAGATCATAAGGAATTTCCAGTTCTTCTAATAATTCTAATACTTCTTTAAAATGATTATTACACTCATTAGAAAGATAATCAATGATTTGGGGCGCTCCCGCAATAACCCTCCGGCAAGACGGCTGTTTGCAGTCCAAAACCCGCAAAGGATTAATTCTTATTCTCCGTTGACAATCGGGACATAACTGAGAAAAATGACGCTTAAGATATTTTACCAGAGCTGCTTGATAGACACTCCTTTCTTCCGGATAACCAATGCTGTTAATCCCAACAACTAAATCCTTCAGGTGAAGATCTTTGAGGAGATTAAAGAATAGTTGGATAATTTGGACATCAATCACCGCCGCTCCGTCATTCAAAACCTCGAACCCGAATTGATGAAATTGTCGATAGCGGCCAGCTTGCGGATTTTCACAACGGAAAAAGGGCCCTATATACCATAACTTTACCGGTTGAGGCCACGCCTTCATCCCTTCCTGGAAATAAGCACGGACTACCGACGGCGTTCCCTCTGGTCGAAGGGCAAGCCTCTCGTTTCCTTTAGTGCGGAAGGAATACATTTGCTTTTCGATAATATCAGTATAGAGACCAATTCCTTTTTTAAATAAATCAACATTTTCTAAGATAGGAAAATCTATTTTTTGAAAATCATAATTTCGAGCCTCGCGACGACAAGCATTTTCTATCCGATAAAAAGAATTTCCTTCTTTGGGAAGAATATCTCTCATTCCTTTCGGTGTTCGAAAAATTTCTTTGCTGGAACTTGTCTCTTCATCCATGACTAATTATTATAAACGGGTAATGTAGCAAGGGAAAAATCAGCCAAAGGGATAACTTTGAAAAGAACACAACCGATAATGTCTTCTCTTGGAAGATTCCCCCAATTCCGAGAATCAAAAGAACCTCTTCGGTTGTCCCCCATGACAAAATATTCATTCAATCCAATCGCTCTTTCAAAATCCTGTTCGACATTTGCTTGAGTAAGATAATCGGATTCATCTAAAAGCATTGATTCTCCTCCAGAATTAATGATGAAAACTTTCCCTTCTTTGGCTTGGATTGTTTCCCCCGGCAATCCAATAATTCTTTTAATAAAACGCTTTGAGCGATCCTGGGGATAATAAAAAATTACTACTTCGCCTCTCTGTGGACTGCGTAAACGATAAGAAATTTCATTAACAATCAGATAGTCATTATCATGAAAATTAGGACTCATTGAAGAGCCCTCGACTAAGAAAGGTTGAAACAAGAAATAACGGATTGGAATAACGATGACTAAAGCAACAATTACTATCTTCACCGCCTCAAAAAGAAAAGAAAAGAAATTATTCATATTCTTATTATAATCAAAATTTTGCTCTTTGGCAAGAAATGCTACAATATTGTTATTAACTATTGTTTATGACCACTATTTTAATTATTGGATTGGGGAATCCCGGAAGAGAATTTTCCCGGACTCGCCACAACCTTGGTTTTCAAGTCCTTGATCAGTTCCAAAAAAGAAAAAAGTTTCCTCGTTTCCAATTAAAGAAAAAAATTTATTCTTTGATTTCTGAGAATCTTCTTTTGGGGAAAAAGATTATCCTAGCTAAACCGCAGACTTTCATGAATAATTCCGGCCAGGCAGCAAAACTGCTTTTGCAAAAGATCAAGCCCGACCAAATTTGGGTTATTCAAGATGATTTAGATCTTTCTCTCGGAAAAATAAAAATATCTTCCGACCGAGGAGCAGGAGGACATCGTGGAATAGAATCAATTATTGAAGAAATAGGGACGAATAATTTCTCTCGTTTTCGTCTTGGGATTGAAGCAAGACATTCTTCTTCATTAAAAGCTTTTGTTCTCCAGAAATTCAAATTGCGGGAAAAACTAGCCGTTTCTAAAATGATTCAAGAAACGGTACTAGCTATTGAGTTGGCAGTCACCGAAGGTCTGACTGTAGCCATGCAAAAATACAATCAAAAAAGAATTTCTTCTTGAAGCTAACGACAAGCCCATAGAATCGCTAACGAGATAACTCGAGCAACTCTACAAATTAAGGATACTTTGAATTAAAAGGAGGGATAAATTCATTTCTCCGCTTATCGTCAGCTTCAAGAAGAAAGCAAACATAGTATAACGAGAAATACCATTTTGTCAATTTAGCTTTTTTGTAGCTTGAATTAGCACCAAAAATGCCACTAAACTCCTGGCAGAATCTTTTTGATAATTAGCAATCCAAAGCCGATTTATTGATTAAAGTTTTCCTAATTCTTAAATCGGTGATAAAATTAGAAATAAATAATTTTTATTTTATGAAGCTCATTATTGTTGAGTCACCAACAAAAGCAAAAACGCTGAGTCGCTTTTTAGATAACCAATATTCTCTTTTATCTAGCAAGGGACATGTTCGTAACTTGCCAAAAAGCGAATTAGGAATTGACGTTGAAAACCAATTTGCCCCTCAATACATTATTCCTCTCAAAGCAAAAAAGATTGTCAATGATATTCGCCAAGAAGCAAAAAAGGCCGATGAAATTATTTTCGCCGCTGACGAGGATCGCGAAGGCGAAGCAATTGCCTGGCATCTCGCCGAGGTATTGCATTTAAGCCCGGATCAATACAAACGAATCGCTTTCCATGAAATCACTTCAACGGCTATCAAAGAAGCTTTAAAAAATCCGCGGGCAATTAATATTGATCTAGTGAATGCCCAGCAAGCTCGCCGCGTCCTTGACCGCCTAGTCGGCTATAAACTCTCCCCGTTTTTATGGAAAAAAGTTATGGGAAAATTATCAGCTGGACGAGTTCAATCAGTTGCTGTTCATCTCATCGTTAAGCGCGAAGAAGAAATCCAAAAATTCAAACCACAAGAATTTTGGTCAATAATTGCCCTTCTTCAGAAAGAAAAAAACGAGGAAATTATTGAAGCTAATCTACTTAAAAAAGAGGATAAAGCACTTTCTAAATTCGCTGTTTCCAATCAAAAAGAAGCGGGAGTTATTGTTGATTATCTTCAAAAACAAAATTACGAAGTAATAACCAGCCAGGCTAAAGAAACAAAAAAGTATCCCTTACCCCCTTTTACAACCAGTACTCTTCAGCAAACAGCCGGAAGAAGATTATATTTTTCCGCTAAATATACCATGAGCTTAGCCCAGAAATTATACGAAACGGGACTAATCTCCTACCATCGAACTGATTCTGTCATTTTGTCAAAACAAGCCTTAGATCAATGCCAAAAATATATTATTGAAAAACTCGGAAAGAAATATTGGCCGGGCAAACCAACTTTTTATAAAACAAAAAGCAAAAGAGCCCAACAAGCCCATGAAGCAATTAGGCCGACTAATGCTCAAAAAACTCCCGAGAAAGTAAAAACAAAATTAAAGGATTCTTCTTTTCGACTCTATCAATTAATCTGGCAAAGAACTATTGCTTCCCAGATAACACCCACTATTTTTAATAATTCAAGGGTTGATATAAAAGCGGGAGTTTATACTTTGAGAGCAACCGGCCAAAACATCAAATTCGATGGATTTCTAAAAGTTTACCCAATCACCTCTCAGGAGAAATACCTCCCAGAACTAAAATCCGGCGATCAATTACAGCTGAAGAAACTTTCCCCCGAACAACATTTCACCCAGCCCCCCGGTCGTTATTCAGAACCGAGTTTAGTAAAAGAATTAGAAAAATTAGGAGTGGGGCGTCCTTCAACTTATGCCCCGATTATTTCCACTATCCAACTTCGAAACTATGTTCAAAAGAAAGAAGACCGCCGTTTCTATCCAACTAAAATCGGAACAATCGTTGATCATCTCTTATCAGAACATTTCCCTAAAATTGTCAGCCCGACTCTTACCGCTGAAATGGAAGAAAACTTAGATCAAATTGCTCAAGGAAAAAGAAAATGGCCCTCAGTCATCCAAGATTTTTACCAAGACTTTGCCAGTACCCTTGAGAAAAAATACAAAGAAGTCCAGAAAAAGAA
>CAZEHI010000004.1:0-14613 GCA_964512355.1 uncultured Candidatus Saccharibacteria bacterium
TCTTCAGAAAAAAGCCCAGCAGGCCGGGGAGGGAATAGGGAGCTTTGGTTATTTGCTTTCAACGAAAAAAGCTTTACAACAAGAGAATGAAGATTTAAAGGAAGAGAAAAACCAGTTGCTCTGGCAACAATCAGAGAGAATAAGATTGGAAGAAGAAAATCAAGCACTAAGAGGAGTTTTAAACGCTGGCTTAAACAAAAAATTTGAATTAAACTCTGTTCAAATTATTGCTGAAAATTTAGAAACCGGTTGGATTTTAATCAATAAAGGAAAAGAACAGGGCCTTAAAGAAAATTCCGTTGTTATAACTTCCGACAAAATATTGGTTGGACAGATTGAGACTCTTTATTCAAATCGGGCTCGAATCCAGCTATTAACATCGCCGGAATCATCAATCAAAGCAAAAATACTAAGCGATGGCGAAGAAGGGACCGGAGTAGTCAGTGGAATAGGACAAGGAAGGCTTAAACTAGAATTAGTTCCTTTGGAATACCCTTTAAAAACCGAGCAGATAATCGTTACTGATGTTTCCGAGGGAGAATATCCTTCCGGTCTCATCATTGGACAGGTTCAAAATGTTGTTAAGAATGATTTAGAATCATTTCAGGAAGCTGCCTTGAACTCCTCTTACCGCCGACCAGATTCTGAATTATTGTTTGCTATTCTTGATTTCTAACAATGAAAAAGAAAATATTTTGGTTAATTTTTATTTACCTACTAATTGTTTTTCAAATTGGCTTTTTTCATTCCTTTTCAATATTTGTTCCTAACTTTGCTTTAGTAGTCATTTTTTCTCTAGTTATTTTCCGAACAGCAAAAGGCCAATTTTTGCCTTTGCTTGCTCTTTGGGGAGGTTTCCTTTTCGACATTTTCTTCTATCCGGGGTTTGGCATCGGAACATTGTCTCTGCCGATTGCCGTAATGATTTTAAAAGAAAGCCGGCGTTGGATACCTCAAAATAAACTAAGATGGTTTGTCGTAAAATTAATTCTATTTCTTGCTGTTTATTATTTAAGCAGTAAAGGAATAAGTTTAATTCTTAATTCTTTCCTTGTTCAAGACATGCAAATATCCTTAGTTGTCCAAGGATACTCTTTCTATTCAATCGTCGGAGATTTATTATTCGGAGGAATAATTTTCATCGGAAGACAACAGTGGAAAAAAATTATTCGATAAAAAAAATGAAGATTAAAACTAAATTTAAAGAAGAACTTGAGCTCCAAGATGTTTTTCTTGATCGATTAGCCCAGCGAAAAGAACAAAAGGAGAAAGAACTGCAAAAAAAGATAGAGCGGCCTTTTCAAGAAAGTAAAATATGGCGATTCTTGTTTTTTGCTTTTGTGCTCTTTCTAATTTTATTTGGGCGCGCTTTTCAAATCCAAGTAATTGAAGGGAAAAAATATTCACAGCTTTCCACCCAGAATCAATTTTTGGTTCGATCAATTGAATCCAGGCGGGGGATTATCTATGACAAAAATTTGAACCAGTTAGTTCAAAATAAAGACGCCTATAACTTAATTTGCAATCCTGCCGAATTGCCGACTGATGAAAGCAAGAAGAAGCAATTAATTAAAAGTCTTTCCATCTTAGTTAATATTCCAGAAAACGAATTAAGAGAAAAAATCTATCAGGCGGTTGAGTCGTCTATTTTAATAAAGAAGAACATCAGTTACGAAACTCTTCTTTGCTACAAGACCCAAACCCAAAAATGGCCTGGGTTCTTTGTTGAGAGAAAAATCGTAAGAAGTTACAATCAGGAATACTCCTTGGCTCATCTATTGGGATATGTTTCTCATACTGAACAAATAGGGGAAGCCGGATTGGAAAAAAGTTACGACAGAATATTACAAGAACAACCTGGACAAATTAAAATAGAAAGAGATGTCTGGGGAAAAGAAATTTCTCAAAAGATAATTGTCAATCCTCAGCCTGGACACAATTTAGTTCTTTCCCTTGACCTTGCTTTGCAAGAAAAAATTGATCAAGTTCTCCGGCAACAGATTAAAGACGTCGGCGCCTTAGTAGGAAACGCTGTTGCCTTGAACCCAAAAACAGGAGCAGTCTTAGCTCTAGTAAGTATTCCTGATTATGATAATAATGCCTTCAGCCAAGGAATGTCGAGTGAAGAATTAAAAGAAGCTGAAAACAATCCTCAATTTTCCTTATTCAATCAGGCCATAAGCGGCGTTGGCTACCCGACTGGTTCAATTATTAAACCAATTATCGGCATCGCTGCTCTTGAAGAAGGAATTATTACTCCCCAAACCAAGATTTATTGTCCAGAAAAAATATGTATCGCCAATAAGTATACTGGCGGAGAACAATGTTTCCATGATTGGAAGTTTCATGGAACCAGTGATATTCGTCGAGCAATCGCTGAATCAATAAATCCTTTCTTTTACACTATCGGAGGGGGATATAGGGAAATCAAAGGATTAGGAGCAGAAAAAATTAAAACCTGGTTGGAGAAATTTGGCTGGGGACAGAAAACCGGGATTAATCTCCCCGAAGAAGGGAAAGGAATCCTTCCGTCTCTGGGCGATAATTGGTATTTAGGCGACACTTATCATTTGTCAATTGGGCAGGGGCCTTTTGCCGCAACTCCTCTCCAGGTAGCCTTTGCTTTCTCGGCTATTGCTAACGGCGGAACTCTTTATCAACCAAAGATTGTAGAAAAAATCACTAAAAACTTAGAGGGAGAAACAAAAATCATTGAAGAAGAGGGACCAATTGTTGTCAATCCTCAGGTTGCAAGCCAAGAAGCAATTCAGGTTATTCGGGAGGGGATGAAGCAGTCAGTAACTGATCCTCAAGGATCAGCTTATCTTTTAAACGATTTACCGGTTGAAGTAGCCGCGAAAACAGGGACAGCCCAAACTGGGCAGGAAAAATATTATCATAACTGGATAGTTGCCTTCGCTCCTTATCAAGATCCCGAAATAGTTTTAGTTTTAATGATCAAGGATGTTCCCGAGCAAATGGTTGCTGTCCGGGGAATTTCTCATAATATTCTCGAGTGGTTTTTTTCAGATCATTATGATAAACTGGATTTATCAGAATAATTTCAAATATTTATGCCCTTAAACGACTCTATTGAGCGCCAACAAAGGATAAAAAAAGCAAAAGGATTAATTGATTGCCAAGTCGACCCTTATCCTTCTTGCGTTGAACGAACTTATCTAATTAAAAAAGCATTAGAAAAGTTTTCAACGTTGGCAAAAACGAAAAAGGAAATAAATCTTGTTGGCCGAATCACTTCTTTGCGGCAGCATGGAGGATCAACCTTTTTTGATTTCCAAGATGCAAGTCAAAAAATACAAGCGTGGGTAAGCAAAGAAAGTCTAGGACCAAAAGCCTATCAATTATTTTTAAATTATTTTGATGTTGGAGATTTTCTTAGCGTCCGGGGAAGTCTTTTTAAAACTAAAACGGGAGAAAAAACCATTAAAGGACGAAGAGTTAAAATTTTAACTAAAAGTTTTCGTCCTCTTCCTAAAAAATGGTACGGGCTTAGTGATGTTGAAATTAGATACCGAAAACGATATTTAGATCTGTTGTTAAATGCAAAAGTGCGGAAGATTTTTGAAACTCGCTCAAGGATTATTCAAGAAATCAGAAACTTTTTAGATAAACATAATTTTTTAGAGGTTGAAACTCCTATTCTTCAAGCTCAATACGGAGGAGCAAAAGCCCGTCCTTTTAAAACTTATCTCGAAGCTCTGGATATGAATTTGTACCTTCGCATTTCTCCTGAACTTTACTTAAAAGAATTATTAATTGGAGGATTTGAAAAGGTTTATGAAATTGGCAGGAATTTTCGCAATGAAGGCATTGATCGAAGCCACAACCCCGAATTTACCACTCTTGAGTTCTATTGGGCTTATGCTGATTACAAAAAGGCAATGAAATTAACGGAAAAAATGTTCCGCCAGGTTCTAAAAAAAACATTGGGCAGTTCGGTAGTTAATTACAATGGCAAAAAGATTGACTTCACTCCTCCTTGGCCAAGGATAGAATTTAGCCAGCTTCTTCAAAAATATGCTGATTTGGATTTAGAAGAAATAAATATCACAAAATTGAAAGAAAAAGCAAAGTCCTTGGGAGTTTCTTTCCCGGCTGGATCTGACAAGCCGGAAATTGCCGACCAAATCTACAAAAAACACTGCCGGTCTAAAATTTGGCAACCAACTTTCATTATCCACCATCCTCAAGGAAGCTTTCCTTTAGCCAAAGAATCAAAAAAGATTGAAGGAAAAACAGATAATTTTCAATTAGTAGTTGCAAATTGGGAATTGATAAATGCTTTTTCCGAGCAGAATAATCCTTTAGCCCAAAGGGAAATTTTCAAAAAACAAGAGAAAAGTTTTCAGGAAGGATTGAAAGAAGCCCAAAGAATGAATGAAGATTTTCTTGCCGCTTTAGAGCAGGGG
The DNA here is from genome assembly GCA_964512355.1 of uncultured Candidatus Saccharibacteria bacterium. GTDB lineage: Bacteria > Patescibacteriota > Minisyncoccia > Minisyncoccales > UBA1441 > CAZYFS01. The sequence goes on from CAZEHI010000004.1 coordinate 4,431, forward strand.
ATGCCTCCGGCTGCCGGACTCGGTTTGGGAATTGATCGTTTGGTGGCCCTATTAACTAATTCTCATTCGCTTCGGGAGGTTATTTTCTTTCCAACCATGAAGCGCTTTAACGACAAATAATTTATGATTGATATTAAACTAATTCGTTCGGACCCCGAATTAATTCAAGCTGGCTGCAAGAAAAAAGGCGTTAATGTTTCTCTAAAAGAGATCTTATCTTTAGATAAAAAACATCGTTCTCTTATCCAAGAAGTAGAAGAAATAAGGAGAGAAAGAAATAAAACCAAAAACAAAAAAAACTATTCGGAAAAAGAAAGAGAAGAAGGAAGAAAACTTAAAAAAAAGATCAAAGAAATCAATAACCAGATTAAAGCAGTCGGGGAACAGTTGAAAGATTTAATGAAAAAAATTCCCAATCTTCCCGACGAAAGCGTGCCCGCTGGGAAAGGGGAGAAGGACAACGTTGTTTTAAAAAACGTCGGACAAAAGCCGTTGTTTGATTTTCCTCCTAAAAGCTATTTAGCCTTAGCTCGTTCATTTGATTTAATTGATACTGAAAGAGCAGCTAAAATATCAGGAAGCCGATTCGCTTTTTTGAAGAAGGAGATGGTTCTTTTAGAGTTTGCTTTAATTAACCTAGCCTTTGATGCCGCAAGGGAAAAATCCTTTACCCCGCTTTTGCCGCCGGTAATGATCAGGCCAACCATCATGGAAGGATTGGGCTACGCCGGGCTAGAAGAAAGTGATAACATTTATCACCTTTCCCAAGATAATCTTGACTTGGTGGGGACAGCTGAGCAAAGCATTGGAGCAATGTATAAAGACGAAATATTAAAAGAAAAGGATTTGCCTCTTCGTTTTGTCGGTTTCTCAACTTGTTTCCGCCGAGAAGCGGGAGCATACGGAAAAGACGTCAAGGGAATTATGAGATTACATCAGTTTGATAAGGTCGAAATGTTTAGTTTTTGCAAGCCCGATCAGTCAGAAGCTGAACATTTGTTAATTCGGGATTTAGAAGAATCACTAATGCAGAAACTTCAAATCCCTTATCGCCTTGTCAAGCTTTGCGGAGGAGATTTAGGCACTTCCTCGGCAGTTACTTTCGACATAGAATCTTGGATTCCTTCCGAAGAAAAGTATCGTGAAACTCATTCCAGTGCTAATTGCACTGATTACCAAGCACGGGGGCTAAACATTCGATATCATCAAAAAAATCAAACAACCGCTTATGTTCATACTGTTAACGGAACAGCTTTTGCTGCTGGGCGAACTTTAATTGCTCTTCTTGAAAACCACCAACAAAAAGATGGTTCTATTAAAATCCCGTCTGCCCTTCATAAATATTTAGGATTTAAGGTTATCAAAAAATGACCACAGACCAAGCTCAAACTGGTTCTCTAAAAATAAATTACAAGATAATTGGGAAAGGAAAACCGCTTTTAATTTTACATGGTTGGAGGAGCCGCTTAGATTATTGGCAGAAAACTCAAAAAGAGATTGCCGATCGCGGGTATCAAGTATTAATTCCTGATTTGCCCGGATTTGGGCTAAGCAGCCTGCCTCCAAAGGCATGGGGGACTGACGATTATTTAAATTGGACGAAGAAATTTCTTGATATCATTCAAAAGAAATATCCTCGCTTTCGCCAGCCGATTTTTTTACTATGGCATACTTTTGGCGGGCGAATAGCAATAAAAATAGCGGCGAGAAAAACCTTCCCTTTAACCGCCTTAATACTTTGCGACGCTGCCGGAATAAAGCCTCTTCCATCTCTAAGAATTAAAATTATAAATAATATTTCTCATTGGGGACGGAAAACAATTAATTATCTTAGGCTTCGCCGGCTTGGAACCAAATTAAAAACTCTCTTTTATTATCTCATTCGCCAACATGATTATCTCCAAGTTCAGGGAACAATGAGAGAAAGTTTTGAGAAAGTAGTCGTTGAAGACTTGTCTACCTTGCTTCCTCGTATTAGCATTCCAACTTTAATTATCTGGGGAAAAAAAGACGCTATTTTGCCCAAGGGAACGGCCTATCGTCTTCATCAAAACATTAAAAATTCTCGATTAGAACTTATTGCTGGATCTGGTCATAGTCCAGAAATAGATACTCCTTCTGAGTTATCGGCAGACATTATTAAGTTCCTTGATCAATACAATGGAAATTAACCTTGTTGAAAAAACAATTCGTGACCAATGGAATAATTTCTTAATCGACAATGAAGGCAGTTTTCTTCAAAGCTGGGAATGGGGAGTTTTCCAAAAAAGCAACCGGAAAAAGATTTGGCGGTTAAAAGCTGTTGACGAAGGAAAAATTGTTGCCCTGGCTCTAATTATCAAAGAAACTTTCGTTGCTAAATTAAATCATCTTTATGTCCCTTTTGGCCCTGTTTATAAGAGAGGACTTTCCGATATTGAAAAAGGGGAAATATTACAATTGATTTTACAATCAGCAAGATCAATAGCTCAAAAGGAAAAATCAATTTTCTTAAAAATAGAACCACTTAAACCGATTGGCTCTCTTCCGAAGAATTACAAAAGCGAAGAAGCGATTAAAAGAATTCAACCGGTGAAAACAATCATTTTGGATTTAACTCCTTCTCTTAACAAAATATTTGCTAATTTCCATTCTCATTCTCGATATAATATAAAATTGTCTTCCCGCAAGGGATTAAAAATAATAAAATCCACTCCCGGCCAATTCAAGAATAACCAGCTGTTATTTAATGAATTCGCAAAATTAATGACCGCGGTAGGAAAAAGAAAAGATTTTAAGCCTTATCCCCCTCAATACTACCAGTCTTTGTTTAACGCCCTCAACAGACAATGTTTCGTCAAGCTTTTTCTTGCTCAATACAAAACAAAGATTATTGGGGGAAATATAGTTGTCTTTTTTGGGAAAAGAGCAACTGCTTTACACGGAGCAGTTGATTACAAATACCGCATCTTGAAAGTTTCTCATTTTCTTCAGTGGGAAAGAATCAAAGAAGCAAAAAAACAAAATTGCCAACAATATGATTTTTGGGGAATTGATGAAAAAAAGTGGCCGGGAATAACTTATTTCAAAAAAACTTTCGGAGGAAAGGTTTTATTGCATCCCCATGGAACTAATATAATATTTAGAAAAAACTGGTATCAAGGATACAAATACTTTCGCCGTCTTAAAGATTAACAATAACTAACTTGACTCCCTCTCTTTATTATCTAATTTTGATTTCTCTTCTTTGGCTGATTCATTACGAACGAAGCATTTTATTCTATGCTTATTTTTGGCAATTAAAAGAATATCGCTGGGATCGAATCGGTGAAGAAATAAAAAGGAATAAGAAAATATGGTTTTCGAAAAGATCGGCAATCGTTTTTCTTACAACGTTATTCGTCTTATTTCTTAGGCCGTACTGGTTAAATCTTCTTATTTTTATTTTACTTGTTATCAACCTAGATTTTATTTCTTCTCTTTTTCGGAAAACAATTGCAAAACCAAAATTCACTAATAAGATGCTGCTCATTTTAGGAATGAGCAACATAGTGCTTATCGGAGCCTTTAGCAGCTTTTGTTGCCATATCTTCTCTCAAGGAAATTTTATTCAACTGGAACAAATTCTGCTCATCTCTATTCTAGGATTAGAAATTCTTTGTTTCTTCTTTGTCGGAGCAATAACAGAAATCGTTCAAATCCCGGCCTCAATTGTTAAAAGAAGAATAATTCTTCGAGCAAAGCAGAAAAGACAAACCTTTAAAAATCTTACTGTTATTGGGATCACCGGTTCTTATGGGAAAACTTCAACAAAAGATTTTTTATTCTCGATATTAAGCTATAAATACGGAAAAGACAAAGTTTTAAAAACAAAAGAGAACATCAATACCAAAATGGGGATTGCTTATACTATTCTAAATGAATTAAATTCTCAGCATCTTTTTTTTATTTGCGAAATAGGAGCTTATCGCTTAAAAGAAGTTCAGCAATCCTGCCAGATAGCAAAACCCAAAATAGGAATTCTCACCGGGATTAATGAACAGCACCTGGCCCTCTTTGGCTCCTTAGAAAATATTATTCAGGGAAAATATGAATTAATTAAGGCGTTATCTCCCGTTGATGGAGTTGCTATATTTAACGGAGCCGATCAAAACGTTTACCAATTATATAAACAAACCCAAAAAATTGAGAAGCTCTATTCATCAGTTTCATCAAAAGATAAAGAGGCCGATTTACGAATTAATAATATTCAAAGCGACAAAGAAAGAATAAAATTAAATATTGAAAACAAGAAAGGGGAAACAATAAATGTTGAATTTCATTCGGTAGGGGAGGGGAATGTAGAAAATCTTCTGTTGGCTAGTTTAACTGCCCAACAGTTCGGCATTAATTTAGAAACTATCAAAAAAGCCGTTTCTTCTTTTGATATTAAAAATCCAAAGATTATTACGAAAAATAAAATAACCTTTATTTCTTCTACTTATTCAGCGAACCCTACCGGAGTGTTAGCTAATATAAAGTATTTACAACATTGGCCGGGGAAGAAAATTGTTATTATGCCCTGCTTGATTGAGCTCGGAAAAGCCTCGAAGAAAGTGCATTATCAAATCGGGAAAGTAATTGCTGAAATCAGTGATCTGGCTATTATTACAAAAAAAGAATGCTTTCCAGATATAATTGCCGGAAGCAAAGAAATTAAAACATCTAAAGCCCAAATTTGTTTTTTAGAAAATCCTCGGCTGATTAAAGAGAAAATTGATGCTTTTGCCAAGGCGGGAGATGTTGTTCTGCTTGAAGGAAGATTGTCTAAATCTATTATTGAACAATTATTATGAAACCAATTTTGTCATCGCTTTCTCCGAATGTTCAAAGGGATGATGCTTGGCTCGCCTTAAAGATTTTTTTTCAACCATGGAAATGGAAAAAAGGGAGGCAAGAGAGAGAACTTGAAGAAAGGTTCAAGCACTATCTCGGAGTAAAATATGCTTTTAGCTTCAATAGTGGTCGAGTAGCAATGCTGGCTATTCTAAAAAGCCTGAGAATTAAGAAGGGGACTGTTCTATTGTCTGGATTCACTTGCAATGCCGCTGTTAATCCGATTATTTGGTCGGGCTTAAAACCAAAATTTTATGATATTAAACAAGATCTCAATGTTGATTTCTCTAGTTTAAGAAAGAACATTGACAAAAAAAGCAAGGTACTTTTAGTCCAGCATACCTTTGGGCTTCCGGTTAATATGTCTGATATTCGAAAGCTTGCTATAGAAAACGACCTTATCGTTGTTGAAGATTGCGCCCACGCTTTAGGGGCAAAATGGCAAAATAACTTAGTGGGAACATTTGATCAGGCAGCTTTTTTTAGTTTCGGCAGAGATAAAATTATTTCTTCAGTTTATGGAGGGATAGCCGTAACTAACAATTCAGAATTGGCCGAAAAGATTAAGTCTTTTCAGACAAAGTGCAGTCATCCTAGTTATCCTTGGATTTGCCAACAATTATTGCATCCTATTTTAACTTATTATATTATAATTCCTCTTTACCGCTTTAAAGAATCAGGTCGTTTGATTCTACTGATTCTGCAAAAGCTCAGAATCTTATCAAAATCTGTTCATCAGAAAGAAAAACGAGGAGAAAAACCTTCTTATTTTCCTCGGAAAATGCCTAACGCCTTATCTTTTTTAGCAATCCGCCAATTGCAAAAATTAGAAAAATTTAACAAGCATCGAGAGAAAATAGCGAAGATATATAATCGGGAATTAAAAAATACAGTTTTCATTCTGCCGTCTTCGAGACAGGGGCGCATTTATATGAAATATTCTCTGCTTTTGCCGATTCGGCAAACCGGCCAAATTCTTCAAAAAATGAGAGCAAAAAAGATTGTTCTCTACGATGGATGGCGCAATTCGCCGATTGTTCCAGTGGGAACAGAACTAAAGAAAATGAATTACAAACTAGGGGACTGCCCAAAGGCAGAAGAATTTTCCCGGAGAATAATTAATCTACCAACCCATATAAATATTTCTTCTTCTCAAGCTTCCTTCTTGGCTAAATTTCTAAAAAAGAACTTTGCTTCTAATCATTAAAAGCAAGGGCTGTTTAATAAGAAAAGAAAAAGAAAGAAAACGTTTTGATTTTTAATAAGTAGAAAAATAATTTATGGCTAAAAAAGAGATCTACAGCGTTTATCAAATTAATCAAAAAGTCAAGCAAGTTGTTGAATTTAACTTGCCGAACCAGATTTGGGTTAAAGGAGAAATATCTGATTTTGATAAGAGAGCTAAAAGCAGAAATATCTATTTTGAACTACAAGAAAAAGATAAAACCAGAGAAAAAATTATCTCAAAGATTTCTTGCATCTTATTCGAAGCTAACAAGGCATTAATAAGATCCCGACTAATAGAAGGAAAAATTATTGGGAAAAACAGCAAGGGAATGGATGGCCTAGAAGTATGCTTCAAGGCTAGCTTGAATGTTTATGCCCCGGGCGGAAATTATAGCCTTATCATCCGCGACTTGGATCCAATGTTTACCCTGGGAAAATTAGACCAACGGCGAGAGCAAATCAAGAAAAACTTAGAAAAGAAAGGGCTCCTAAATTTAAATCGCGAGAAGAATATATTGCCTTTAGTCCCTTTGAAAATTGGCCTCATTGCTCAAAAAGACAGCGAGGGATACCATGATTTTCTTAAAAGATTGGAAGAAGAAAAAGTTGCTTTCAGAATATATTTTTACCAAAGCAGTGTTCAAGGAAAGAAAATGGAGAAAGAAGTTATTTCTGGATTAAAATACTTTTCAAAACATCAAAAGTCTGTTGACGTTGTTGTTATCACTCGGGGCGGAGGATCAAAAAGCGACCTTAGATGGTTTGATAATCAAAACATTGCCGAACTCAGTGCCTTTATGTCACTTCCTGTTATAACTGGAATTGGCCATAAAACTGACACTAGCATTACTGATATGGTTGCTTATCTCAACCAGCCAACACCTAGTTTAGTCGCTGAATTTTTAGTAAAAAGAGTAAATGATTTTCTCCAAGCTATTCAGGAAAAATCAACATCTATTAGTTTTGTAACTAAAGAAAAAATTAGTTTTCAAGATCAAAGAATAAATCATCTTTTAAGAAATTTTAAAAATGAATCGAGAAACCATCTTCAATTAGCTTCTCAGCAATTTCATTATCTGACTAATAATATTATCCGCCAATCTGATTATTGGCTAAAGTCGCTCCAAGAAAAAATAGGGACATTGCAATTAAGCATTCCCCAGGCAAGCTGCCAAACTATTAAAAGAGCAAAAGAAAAGATAAAGAGATATAAAATGCAATTAGATATTCTGGAGCCGCAAAATATTTTTAAGCGAGGTTTTAGTATTTGCCGAATCAATGGTAAACTAATCAAAAGCATCAAAGGCGTAAAATTAAATCAAGAATTGTCTACCATTTTACTAGATGGTGAAATTAAAAGTAAAATAAAAAATGTCTCCAAAAAATAAATTAAAAACTGCTTCAAAACTCACTTACCGAAAAGCAGTCGAAGAATTAGAAGAAATTTTAGAAAATATTCAGGAAGATAAAGTGGACCTTGACGAGCTTATCGCTCAACTCAAAAAAGCCTACGAGCTTATTGATTTTTGCAAAAGCAAAATAAAGCAAACAGAGATGAAAGTTGAAGAAATCAACAACAAATTCAATAATTAAACGACAGTTAAAATGAGAAAAAGAAAACTTTTTGATCCAGCCATAAAAGAGCCGTTTTCTCTAAGTCGCTCCCGTCTGGAAAGATTTATTGAATGTCCGCGCTGTTTCTACCTAGAAAATAGACTTGGGGTAAAAAGACCTTCTATCCCGGCTTTTAGTTTGAATTCTGCCGTTGATTATCTACTAAAAAAAGAATTTGACATTCATCGGGCCAAAAAAATGATTCACCCCTTAATGGAGGCTTATCATCTCAAAGCGGTTCCTTTTGATCATCCTCAAATTAATGACTGGCGTAATAACTTTATAGGAATTCGTTACCACCACCAACCGACTAACTTTATTGTTTTTGGAGCAGTAGATGATATTTGGCAGGATGAAAATGAAGACTTAATTGTCGTTGACTACAAAGCTACTAGCACTCAACAAGAAATTACTCTAGAAAGTAAATATCGCCAGGCCTACAAGCGACAAGTAGAAATTTATCAATGGCTGTTAGAAAAAAATGGATTCAAAGTTTCAAAAACGGCTTATTTTGTCTATGCCAACGGAGACAAAGACAAGGAGTCCTTTGATGGAAAACTAGAGTTCAAAGTTCAACTTATTTCTTACGAAGGAAACAACGAATGGGTTGAGCAGGCCCTAAACGGCGCTTTCCGGTGTTTATCCGGCAATTCTATCCCTAAGGCGAACCCAGAGTGCGAATATTGTCAATATCGCCAAAACGCTCGGGAAGTTGAACAAAACTAAAAATCAATGCTAATTAAGGTTAAAGCATTTCCAGCTTCAAAGAAGAATCAAATTTTAGCAAAAGAAGAAAACACTTTCCAGGTTTACACCAAATCTAAAGCAGAACAAGGGAAGGCTAATTTGGCTATAAAGAAAATGCTTGCTGATTACTTTGGTGTTTCTTTGTCGCAAATCAAACTTGTTCGAGGATTTAAGCAGAAAAACAAAATTTTTAATATTCAAAAGAATTAATGCACATAAAGAATGTTGCTAGTAAAAAGGACTGGGAGAATTTTCTGCTGTCAAAAAAAGAAAAAACCTTTCTTCAGTCTTGGAGTTGGGGGAAATTTCAAAAGAAAACGGGCCATAAAATCTGGCGGCTAGGAGTTTATGAAGAAGAGGAATTGATCGGTTGCGGACTAGTTATTAAAATGCCGATTATTAATTTGTCGTTTTGGAAAGAAAATTTTCTATTGTGCCCCCACGGCCCAGTCGTGAAAGAGAGGAGTGACAAAAAAGAGGTAATTCAAAAATTATCGGCAAAATTAAGAGAAATAGGGAAAAGGGAAAAATCTAGCTTCATTCGCTTAACTCCGCTCTGGCCAGACAAAAAGAAAGCTCAAGTGATATTTAAACAATTGAAATTTCGTCAAGCTCCTCTTCATCTCCACCCTCCTCAAATAATGTGGCAATTAGATATCCGGGCATCCCTTGAAGAATTACTGAAGAAAATGAGGAAAACGACCCGTTATCTTGTCAAAAAGGGGATGAAAATTCCCAATTTAAAAGTATTTTCTGGGATTGAAGAAAGTGACCTTAAAGAATTCGTTAAACTTTACAAGGTTACAGTCCGGCGCCACCATTTTGCTCCTTTTTCTCTTTCTTATCTCAAAAATGAACTTGCCGCTTTTAATCAGGAAGAAGAAATTAAGATTTTTTCAGTCAAATTTAAAGGTAAAACCATCGCCTCGGCTATTATTATCTTCTGGCAAAATATCGCCTTCTATCATCAAGGAGCTTCTTCAGATTTATGTTCAAATAAGATTCCTGGTTCTTATTTGCTCCAGTGGAAAATTATCCAAGAAGCAAAAAGAAAAAGATTCCGAAAATATAATCTTTGGGGAATTGCTCCTTCAAACCGTCCTAATCATCCGTGGAACGGGCTTAGTTCTTTTAAAAAAGGTTTTGGCGGATACAAAGAAAAATACATTCCTGCTCAAGATTTCGTTTTATCCTCCAAATATTGGCCTAATTACGTTCTTGAAAGGTGTCGTAAAATTAAAAGGAAGCTATGAGAAAAAGGATTCTCCGAATATTTTTTAAAAAAAGATTTTTAAGATCTCCTGCTTTCAAAACAACAATAATTGTTTCGATAGGAAGTTTGGGAATTTTTTATCTTCTTTGCTTTTCTTCTGTTTTCAGCATAACTAATATTTCTATTCAAGGGAACAATGAAATTTCCTCTAAAGAAATTAGGGAAATTATTTATCAAGAATTGGGGAAATGGAAATCAAGAAGTCTAATTTGGAGTTTAAGCTCGGTTCAAGAACAATTGTCAACAACTTTTCCTAAAATTGGAAAACTCTCTTTGGTAAAAAGTTTTCCTCATTCTCTTAATGTCCTTATTGAAGAAAGAGCTCCCGAGTGTTATATTGCCAATCAAGACACTAGTTATTCTATTCTTGACCGAGAGGGAATAGTCATTGATCAAGAAAATGAAGTTCCTGTTAATCTTTGGTCTTTGGAAATTGATCAATCTTCAATTGTTGAATCGAAAAGCATC
>CAZEHI010000005.1:0-5538 GCA_964512355.1 uncultured Candidatus Saccharibacteria bacterium
TCTATGTCTGGCCATCCCGACGGAGCACTATGCCCAAGAATTACTACATTCCCTTTCTCTCCGGGAAAACTAGAAGACGGAAAATGAACTACTCCTTCATCGAGAGATTGATGAATGATGTCTTCATCTTCTGTTTTGAGAGAAATCAATGGAGCCTCTAAATTTAAAGAAGGAATGCTTATCTTGTTTTGCTCTTCCGTTAACAGAAACCGGTGCTCAACAACCGATGGCGAAGAAGATTGATTTTGGACCACTTCTTTAACGGCCCGATAATTAAAATACCAGCCTATCTCGTCCCAATTAATAGCGATTAGACTCAAAAAGAAAATAAAAAGAAAAGGACCAACAAGGTATTTAAAATTCTTTTTTGATAACATTTTAGGCAATAAATAGATTATGAGGAATCAGCTTAAGTAAAATTGGCTTATTAAGAAAGAAGAGCAAACCCAAAAACATGATTAAAATTAAGGTTTTTCCAATTAACCACGGGAACTGTACTTTAATATTTACAACAATTGACAAAAGCAAAATTAGGCTAAAAAATATTATTGAGTAAAATATTGTTAATCTAATAATAGATTCATAATTTTCTGACAAAAACTTCGCTACTTTAGCTAGCTCATTGGAATTTAATTCCCCAGCTTCAGAAACAGACCAATCAAGTTCCCCATCTTTTATTAACTCTTCAGCTAATTCTAATTCTTCCTGCTCGGCAATCCCCAAAATAGAAGTTAATTCAACATCCCGTTCCAATTCAACTCGCTTGTCTGTAGACTGATCTTGTTTAGCTTTATTGTCCTCTTCAACAATAGCTTGTTCTTCGGAATCCTCTCCCCCTTTCATTGTTTCGCTGACTAATACTTCGGGAGAACCGAATAACTGAACAACCAAAGAAGTATTCTCTCCTTGAAAATCACCGTTGACAATTGCCAACCCAATTTCCTTGTAATTTTTGTTTTACAAGTTTGCTCGATGAGAGGGAGACTCCAGCCAAGCTTGGCTTACTTCTTCAGAATCTAAAAAGCCGATGGCTAAATTTTCTCCTGCATATTGATAATCATAACCGACTTTTTCAAACCAATACCAGGGAGTAAAACCATCTGGGCTTTGATGGGCAAAATAATCCTTCGATAATATATCTTGCGCTTTCTGTTGAGCAGCTAATTCTAACTTCGGATTTAATTCAAGGGCAGAAAGTCCATTGTCAATTCTTTCCTCATTCGTTAATTCCAACAAACTAGCCTTAGTTAAATCAGCAAAAAAGCTACTTTGGGGAAGATAATACAAAAAAGGGAAAAATATCCCCCGGAAAATCAAGGCGAGCAGAAGATAATAAACAAAAAACTTACCTTCTAGTAATCGTGGTCGATAATTATTCTCTGATGAAGGGAATAAGAATAATGATAATTTATAGAAAATATTTTTACTTCTTGTCCAAAACATTCCTAAATTATACAATCAATCCAAAGATAAGTCAATAGTGAATTATTTTACTTTTCTAATGATGAAATTTTCGGCATCAACTTTAATTGCTTCCCCTCGTTTGATTTTCCCGGCCAAAAAAGCTTGGGCAATAGCGCTTTCTATTTTGTCCTGAATTACTCTTCTCATTTCCCTAGCTCCAAAAACTGGATTGTAACCTAATTTAACAATTTTCCTTTTCAAGACCTCAGTAATAACTAGTTGAATTCCTTTTTTCTGATCTAAATTTTTCTTCAGTCCTTCTAACAACAATTGAGCTATATCTAAAAGGTTTTCTGGAGTCAACACTTTGAAGACGACGATGGCATCAAAACGGTTTAGAAATTCCGGACGAAAAACATTGTTTTTAAAAAGATAATTAAGCAGCTCTTCTTTTATCAAATCTAACTTCTTGTCTTGAGCAATATCTTCGCGGATAATTTCTGCTCCAGCATTAGAAGTGGCAATCACGATTGTGTCGAGAAAACTAACTTTTCGGCCCCACCGGTCAGATAAATAACCTTCGTCAAGAATAGTTAGAAAAAGGTTTAAAATTTTAGGGTGGGCTTTCTCTAATTCATCGAGAAGAATTAACGAAAATGGATCTTCTCTCACTTTAGTTGTTAATATCCCTGGAAAATCATTTGACCCGATTAAGTGAGCAACGTCACCAGGATTCTGGAACTCAGACATGTCTAATCTAATCAATTTTCGTCTTGATCCAAAATAAATGTCAGTAAGAGTTTTCGCTGTTTCTGTTTTTCCTACTCCGGTAGGTCCCAAAAAAAGAAAAGTTCCCATCGGTTTTTCTCTGGCTGATGCTATTTCTGCTCTTGTTCGGCGCAGAGCTAAAGCAATTTTCTCGACCGCTTGGTTCTGATTAATTACTCTTTGATGAATTAGTTTTTCTAGATTCAGAAGAGTATTTTTTTCAATATTACTTAATTGACTAACTGGAATTTCCGTTTTTCTCTCTACTACCTGGTCAACATATTGCGGAGAGACAATTATTCCATCTCCATAACGAGATGAATAAACCAAAACACTGTTTAATAAATCGATTGCTTTTTGAGGGAAGGGCTTGTCTTGAAAATAACGAGCGCTATGTTCAATAACTCTCTTGAGGGTTGGATAAAGAATAAATTTGTGATATTGAGCTTCTAATTGAGGAACATGCAATTCTAGAATTCTTAAAGTCTGATGGGCTGAAGGAGGAGTGATTTCAATTTTTTGAAATAGGTTGACAAAAGCTGTTTTCTTCTCCATTTTCTGACGAAGTCCTTGGTAAGAAGTTATTGCTACTACTCGGAATTTTGATGATTCTAGATATTTGCTCAATATTCCGGAAATATCAACAGTTCCAATTACTGTCTTCCCCACAAAACGTTCTAAATCGTTAATGATTAAAATAACGTTCCCCGCGGTAATAACTTCTTGGAAACATTGATCAAGAATCAATTCCACTTCTTCTCGAGAAGAAGATTGAGCAATTAAGTGACTCAAATTTAATTCTAAAATTCTTTTTCCTTTTAAAGCTTCCAAGGTCGTCCCCCAAAAGCTTCTCCCCGCCAAGGCCAAAAGAATATTCTTTCGGCCACTGCCCGGCTGACCTACCAACAAAACATTATTCTTTTGTGAGCTCACTAAAATATTTTCTACTCCCTCCAATTCTGATTGATGACCAAGAATTTCTCGATAAAACCCCCTTCTCCTTGCCAAACGAGTCCAATTAGTTGAGTATTTATCAAGCATTAAGGTATAGCCAGCTGCCCAGTCAGTGGCAATGCTCCCTATTTTCTTTAGATTATCGCGTTTCCAAAAACCCTTGGACGCTTCTATTTCCCAACTAATAAATTCAAACCACTCAATAATATTATCAATGTCTTTTGCCCTTAATCCCCTTTCAAGCAATATTTTATTCAAAAAAGGATCGTAATAAATCCAAGAAGATAATAAATCTTCTGGGAATATTTTTTGATGATTCTTCTTAGAAGCACGTTGAAAAGCGGCGATTAAGATGTCTTCCACGTTCAGATCTATCCTTTTTTCCTCCTTCCTTTTTTGTTCTTCGTTCTTAAGACGATCCTTGATTTCTTTCCAATCTAATCCGGCTCGGGAAAAAACAAAATTAATTAGGGAATTGTTGTTTAACAAAAAACAACCAAATGAGAGAGAGGAAATTAAGTTAAGATTTTCTTGCCCCTCTTTTTTAAAAAGCTTAGCAATTAATTGCCCTGCCCGATAATCAACGACTTGAGCTAAGTTTATTCTTCGAATAGAAGCACCGGATAAATAAGGAACCGACGGCCCAAGATGTTTTAACTTGGTTTTAAAGAAAAAATAGCCGTTTTTAAATACCAGAAAAGCGGCAAAAAACAACAGCGCAAGGCCAATACCGAGAGAGTAGTCAAGGGACCAAAGAAAATTACAATAAGGAAGGAGATTAAGAAATAACCAAAGAAGAAATAATAAAGATAATCCTAGAAAAACTTTTGAAAAAACATTCCCTATATTCAAAACAGCACAACCTTTTGACCTGATTGCCCAAAAAATAGAAGAGGATCGAGAGTCAAAATAAAATTTATTACTCATATTAAAAAATTAATGTCCCGGCTAAAATAAAAAGAAAAATAATTATGACCGGAGAAAAAATCCAAACTAAAAATAAAACTAGCCCTCCCCCACTTACAAGGAAGAAGGCAATTAAAGAGACAAAAATAAGTCCCATTCGGACAAGCATTCCTAGAAATCTAGAAATGCAGTTGAAAGAAAAGGCCGATAGATAACTTTTAAAACTAAAACCACGACCATATCCCCAGCGATATTTTCTCCAGGGTGAAAAAAGCGTTTTTAACAACAAAGAAACCGAGAAAAAACTCCACTCAAAATGAAGCAAGTTATTAACGACCCTAATGATATCCCGGGGGATTTCAACAAAATGCCAGACAAACCAGTGCCGAAATATATTTTGTTTCGAATTCATATAATATTACTTAAATAAAAATAGAACTTGCGACAAAAGCATTCGGATAGAACAATTTCCAAACTCTCGCTATCATTTTATCAAATCTCATCGATGAAACCAAGAAAAAGAATTAATAATTAAGATTTGCCTTTTTTTTATTTATCTCTCGAGCAAATATTTAATCCTTGCAAAAATTCTTCGGGAAAGCATCTTTCAGTTCATTGAACATAAGTGGGCATATGTGGATTTGAACCACAGACCTCACGGATGTGAACCGTGCGCTCTAGCCACTGAGCTATACGCCCGTCGGGATAGATTCTTTATTAAATCTTAACACGCCCACTTCTAATTTGAAAGTAAAAAAGAGAGCTAAAAACGCTCTCTTTTCTACAACTAAAGCAATTAGAAGATTTTATTTCAATTCGACAGACGCCCCAGCTTCTTCTAATTTTTTCTTGATTTCTTCTGCATCTTCTTTCCCAGTTCCTTCTTTAATAACTTGTGGTTCATGAACCGTCTTATCTGCAATATCTTTCGAATCCTTTAACCCTCCCCCGGTAATATCGCGGAGTGCTTTAATAACTTCTATTTTCTTCTCTCCAACTCCTGTAATTACTACGTCAAAAGAGCTCTTTACGTTCTCTTTTTTGTCTTCCTCGGCAGTTATTCCCGGAGCCGCAGTAACTATCGTTGAGGCACTGGCAGAAACTCCAAACCTCTCCTCCAGAACCTTGACTAATTCAGAAAGGTCAATGACGCTCATCTGTTCAATCTCTTCTACTAATTTCTTGAATTTCTTCGGAACTTTTACTTCCTTCTTCTCTTTTGCTTTTGGCTCTTTGGCAGGAACAGGTTTTTCTTCTTTTTTAACTGCCCTTTTCTTTTCAACTTTTTTGACTTCTTCCTCCTTTTCCCCCTTGCTTTCCTCTTCTTTTTTAGATTCTTTTTTAGATTCTTTCTCTTCTTCTTTTTTGTTTTCTTCGCTCATAATAATTTTAAATTTATTTTATTTGTTTAATTTGGCTTAAGGCAACGACTAAACCTTTAAAATTCCCATTTAAAACATTAACTAGCCCTCGCGGAGGAGCACTTATCACCCTGACCAATCTCCC
>CAZEHI010000005.1:5548-12582 GCA_964512355.1 uncultured Candidatus Saccharibacteria bacterium
GTTCTTGGTGGGAAGGCAGTTTGGCTAAAGCCATAACCTCCTCTTGCCCTTGAGTGTTATCATCCCAAAACCCTCCTAGCAATTCTAAGTTTTCGTGTTTTTGAGCAAATTGATAAGCAATTCTCGCTGGCTCAACCTGATCTTGAAAACCAAAGATTAAAGCAACTGACCCGCTAAAGTCGTTAATCATTTTTGCAATTGATTTCTTGTTTTTTAGGGCTATTTTCAACAAAGTCTTTTTCGCTACTTGTAAAAGACAATTATTTTCTCTTAATTTTTTTCTTAACTGGGATAATTCTTCATTTTTCAATTTACAAAAATCAACAAAAATCAATCCCTTTTGCCGAGAAATATTTTCTTCCAAGTCGCGAACTGTTTCTTTCTTTTGCTGAAGTGTTAAAGCCATATTTTCTTTAGAAATAAAAAATCTGTGATTAAGCTCACAGATTGAATCACTATTTTAAAATAAAACTTGGTTGATTCTCGGCAGGACTTAAATGCCTGCTGTCTGTGAACTGTTGTTAGTATAGAAAATCTCTACTGTTTTGTCAAGGACGAGATAATGGTTTGAGCAAATTTAACTGCCGCTGAAGGACCGTCTCCAGTAATGATATTCCCGTCTTGAACCACTGGTTGATTTAAATAAATCCCCCCTTCTTCTTTTATCTTCCTCGCGGCGACTTTATTTAAAGAAGAGGCCCATACGGTGGCCCTTCTCCCTCTTAATATCCCTGCCTTTGCCAAAAGCAAGGGGGCAATACAAATAGCCGCGATTATTCTCCGAGACAAAAACGCTTTATTTATAATTTGATAAGAATCTTTATTGTCTAAATACTTCAGGGTTCCTGCCCCTCCGATAAAAATAACCGCATTGTAGTCCTCTGGAACAATGTCAATTAACTTCTTGTCTACTACTGTTGCTCCCCCGTTCATCCCTATCGCCTGGCCAATTTTTGAACTCGCCGTTGTTATTTTTATTCCTCTTTTCTCCAGTTCCTCCTTAATAGTAAAATATTCTTCGTCCTGAAAATTCTTAAAGGGGATTATCAATATCGCTTTTTGTTCATTTATCATTTGTTGTATTGAATTTTCGCCTGATTATGTTCACGAAGATTATGGCTAAAAATCATTTCTCCAGCTGAGGTAGAAAGATAATAAAGATAAGAACCCGGACTGCTACTAATCGCCGCCACGATGCTGTTTAATCCTGGATTACAAATAGGGCCGGGGGGCAAACCAAGACGCTGATAGGTATTATAGGGAGAATCAATCTTGGTTTCTTCTACTGACAAATGAGGCTTGCTCTCCCCCGTAATATAGTTAATAGTTGAACAAAGCTGCAAGGACATTCCGATTCCTAATCTCTTTTTTAATATTCCGGCAACTAATTCCTTGTTTTCTATTGTGTCTGCCTCTTTCTCAATCAAACTAGCCAAGATTATTGTTTGCCGTAAATCTTCCTCTTTAAATCCAGAAATGTCTCCGAGTTTCCCGGCTAAGTTCCCGATGCTCTTCCGGACAATGTCTTCTCTCGAAGTTTCTTTGGCCAAATAATAAGTATCGGGGAAAATATACCCTTCTAAGCTTTCCCCGGACGGGACATTTTGAAAAATGGCAAAATCTTTTTGAAAGTCTTTAATTTTGAAATCAGTTAATTTGGTTTCTGAAATTCCAATAGATTGATTCAAAGCCTCATCTATTTGAAGAAGAGTCTGCCCGGCTTTAATTCTCAAAATAATTTCCGGGGCAGTTTTCCCCGAAGTAATTAAGTTTGCTATTTCGGCTATGCTCATTGCTGGAGAAAAATGATATGTCCCATATTTTAAATCTTGACTTTGCCGAGTCAATAAAAGATAAAAAATAAGAGCTTCGTGGCTTTTAATAATTTTTTCTTCTTCCAATCGATTGGCAAGATCTATAATCTCTTCTCCTGACTTAATTTCAAAATTTACTATTTCGCCCTGATCGTCAAGAGAACTCCAAAAAATAGTTCGCACCGCTGAATAAATTCCCCATCCCAAAAAAAGAGAAATCAGAAAGGAAGCAATCAAAAGAATAATTAAACTTCTCATTTAGAATTATCTAGAAGTATTTATTTTATAAAGCTAATTCAGCCGAAATTTTCTGCATTGCTGACAAAGCCAAGGCTACTAATTCTTCCCGGCTAAAATTAAGATATTCTTTGCTTTTGTCGATGTTTTCTCGATTAACTCCTCGGGCAAAAGATTTTTGTTGAAAATGCTTCAAAACAGAATCTGCTTTTAAATCGTTAATTTTTCGAGAAGGAAGCACTAAAGTGCTTGCGACAATTAACCCAGTAAGCGAATCAATGCAAAAAAGAGCCTTGCCCATCAAGCTTTCTGGTTTGATGCCGTGAATCTCATTGTGAGCCTTAACGGCCTGAATTATTTCAGCATCTAATCCCATTTCCCGAATCATTTCTGCTCCTACTAAAGAATGCTGTTCTGGATTATTTTTAGTTCTTTCGTAATCAATGTCATGAAGCAAACCGGCCATTCCCCACCGCTCGCGATCCTGATTGAAATGATCTGCTAATTCACGCATTACTGCTTCAACCGCTAAGCTGTGTTTAATTAAATTAGGAGAAGAAAGATTTTTTTGCAACAGATCAAAAGCTTTTTGGCGAGTCATAATAATTAAGTAAATAATAAAAGAAGTCCCTTGTAAATTATAAACAAGGCGATGTAAAAAGAGATTAATGCTAAAAGCCAATCAATAAATTTAGTAATCATCTTTAAAAATTAGAAGTAGAATAAAACATTTCTACGGAAGGGATAAAACTTAACAACCTATCTTTTTTTTGCTGAACAAAATGGCATCAAGCTAAATTACAATCCTTGAAACATTTAACCCAACTAAATAATATAAAATACCGCAACAAAAATCAAATTCCCTTTCCTTTAAGCAAGAAAAGAAAAACCGCCTGTTTTTAATCGGCTTTTAAATCCAAAATAAATAATAAATTTTAAAACATCCCCTTTTCCATTTTCACCGCAACCTTCTTCTGCACCTCCCGAAAAGCACGATTAATTAAATCCTTTAATAAAATTGCTTGTTCTTCTGCTTCCAGTTGATAATTTAGCTTAATTTCTTTTATCTTCATTTCCCCGTTCACTAAAACTTTTACTCCTCTTTCTTCTAGCCTTTCTTCTACTTCTCCCAAGGCGCTTTTTAATTTTCTTAATTGATTTAAGTCTTTGAACTTATTAAACATAATTTTAAGATTAAAATAATTTTTGCTGGCGAAACTTCTGCCGAATTTCTTCAACTTGTTTTTCTCCTCTTCGAGTCAATTTGAAAAAAGTTTGGGGATCCCCTTTAATCATTTTCTTCTTCCTTAAATATCTCAAAGCCCTGTCTATCTTTCTGGCATCGGGCCATTGAGGATGTTTTGGGAAGCAAAATTTAGCTGGAAATCTACCAAAGCATTCAGAAACTAAATCCTCAAAATAAACCTTCTTTCTTCGCGGTTTTAAACAAAGAAGAATTAAATTTCCGTAACTCATTTTATTTATTTTATAAAACTTCAAGCAGGTCCGCCAGGACTCGAACCTGGAACCCTTGGTTTTGGAGACCAATATTCTACCAAATTGAACTACGGACCCTTAGGCTGCCTGAGCCCGAAGACAGACTCGCACTGTCGACCTCATCCTTACCATGGATGCGCTCTACTAACTGAGCTATTCGGGCTTTCAGAAAGTGGGTAGGGAGGGATTCGAACCCCCGTAGGCCGAAACCAACACTTTTACAGAGTGTCGCCTTTAACCACTTGGCTACCTACCCTGTTTTTTTATAACACATTCTCCCTCAAGATTCAATAATTTGAGTATGATTTTTCCTCCATTGTTTAATTTTTTGATGATCGCCGGAAAGCAGTACTAATGGAACTTTCCATTTTGCTCCCTTAGCGGAAGTAAAAACTTCCGGTCGCGTATATTGAGGATATTCTTTAAAACCCCCTTTCGAATTCACTCTTTCCTCTATTTCTTCTTCCGATCCAATTACTCCCTTTATTAGGCGGCTAACGCTTTCGACAACAACTATTGCCGGCAAATCCCCGCTCATTAAAGTGTAATTCCCAATAGACAAAACGTCGTCGGCAATATATTGAAAGGCCCTTTCGTCAACCCCCTCATAACGACCACTAATTAAAATCAATTGATCGAACTTTGCATAACTATTGGCAAAAGATTGATTAAAGATTTCCCCGCGCGGAGAAAACAAAATGATTTTAGTCCGCCCCTTTTTTCGCTTAAGGCTTTCAACCGCCTTAAAGATTGGTTCAACTTTTAAGATCATTCCCCTACCTCCCCCATAAGGCTTGTCATCAACAAGGTGATGCTTGTCTGTTGTCCATTTTCGCAAATTGTGAATTTTAATGTCTATTAACTTTTCCTTTTGAGCCCGGGCAATAATCCCTTCTTGGAAAAAAGGAGTAATAGCCGAAGGAAACAAAGTAATGATATCAAATCGCATAACTAAAAATATTTAAAAACAGTGCCATCCTCTTTCAAGAATAACACTGTTTAAGCTTTAGATAAAACTTGATTTGACTATAAATCTAGATCGCCTAAATCTTTGTCGTCTTTCTCTTCTTTCTTCTCTTCTTCTTTTTCTTCTTTGTCGTCTTTCTCTTCTTTCTTCTCTTCTTCTTTTTTCTCCTCGCGGCGAGGGGCATCATGACTCACTGGTCTTGAGCGCCCACCCTCTGGCTCTTCAATCTTCAAGTTGACACGAGAATGACTTTTAAGACCAATAATACGGATTAAAGTTCTAATTGCTCTTGCCGTTGCTCCGCTACGTCCAATTACTTGCCCCATATCATCAGGATGAACGTGGAGGGACAAAAGAACTCCCATTTCATCCACTGTTCGTTCTATTTTAACATCAGAAGGATGATCGACAATAGATTTAACAACAAATTCTAGAAACTTTTTGTCTTCTATTTCTTCTGCCATAAAATCAATTCAATTAATCAATGTAATTCGACCTTTGTCAGAATCCGTCCGATAAGAAACTCGGGAAGACCTGAAATGCTAGTATTCATAATAATCGTTCTTCTATAAATGTCAACTGTTCTTTTACTGAATTTCAATTCCCATTGCTTCAGCCGTCCCTTGAATAATTTTCATTGCCTTTTTAATATCAGTCGTATTAAGATCAGGCATCTTCTTCTCGGCTACTCGCTTTAATTGATCAATGGTAATTTTAGCAACTTTTTTCTTATTGGGCTCTCCCGATCCTTCCTTAACGCCCGCCACTTGTTTCAAGAGTTCCGAAGTAAGAGGTTGTCTTAAATCAAACTTATAACTTTTATCTTCGTATACGGTTACGATAACCGGGATAGTAAATTCTCCCTTGTCTTTCGTGGCATCGTTAAACTTTTTACAAAACTCAGGAATATTTACTCCTTGTTCGGCCAAACTCGGTCCCAAAGGAGGAGCTGGATTAGCCTGTCCGGCCTTGATATGTATTTTTAATACTTTTTTAATTTTCTTCATAATTAGTCATTAAGTTTTTTTAACCTGCAGAGTATCCAATTCGACTGGCGTCTCTCGCCCGAAAACATCTACGGCAACTTTAATTTTCCCCTTTTTAGAATCGATGGCCGTTACTTTGCCGGAGAAGTTCTTAAATGCTCCATCAATAATTTCTACCAAAGTCCCGATGTTAAAATCTGTTTCAACTCGCGGCTTTTGTTTTCTAATTTTCTTTTGTAATAATCCCATTTCTGCCAAAGAAACAGGAACTGGAGTTATCCCCGTCCCTAAAAATCCAGTGACTCCCGCGGTATTGCGGACAACATACCAAGTCTTGTCATCAACAATCATTTCGATTAAAACATATCCCGGATAAATCTTCTCTTCAATAATTTTCCTTTTCCCGTTTTTGATCTTTATGCTTTTTTCACGAGGAACTAAAACGTCAAAAACCCGGTCTTCCATCTTAAAACTTTTTATTCGCTGCTTTAAGTTTTCCGCCACTTTATTCTCTTGCCCAGAATAAGTATGTAAAACATACCAATGTCTTCCGATGTTTTCTTTTTGATGGGGCATAAATATAAATTCTGGTTAAATTACAAAATGACGAAGCAAAAAGGAAAAGATGAGATCCAATCCGGTTAAGAACAAAGCAACAAGGCCGGAAACAATAATAACTGCCAAAACATACTTTAAAAGTTGTTTTCGCTTCAGCCAAGTTACTTTCCTCATTTCTGTTTTCACTTCCCGGAGAAATTCGCTGATTTTTGTAATAAAGTTTGCCATTGGTTAATTCTTTACACTATATATATTTTTAGCTTGCAAGTCAAATCTTCAGATGTCCAAGTTTTTCACTAATTGGGCTTGTGCATGAATAAATCTTTTTCTTGGTCCCACCTCTTTCCCCATCAAGTGATCAAAAGTTTGATCGGCAAGAACCGCATCTTCGACTATTACTCTTTTCAAAAGACGGGCCTCTGGATTCATAGTTGTTTCCCATAATTGATCAGCATTCATCTCTCCCAGCCCCTTGTACCGCTGAATGGAAAAAGGCTTCTCAAGCGATAATAAAGTCTTCCTTTGCTGTTTTTCCGTGTAAGTATAGATTAACTTATTTCCTTTTTTTATTTGGTAAAGAGGAGGTTGAGCAATATATAAATATCCCCTATCAATAATTGGTCTAAAATGACGATAAAACAACGTCAAAAGCAAGGTGCATATGTGAGCTCCGTCCACATCGGCGTCGGCCATAATAATAATGCGATGATAACGCAATTTGCTTAAATCAAAATCTTCCGCAATTGCCGTTCCTAAAGCGATAATCAAAGTTTTAATTTCATCAGAAGATAAAATGCGATTTAAACTGGCTCTTTCTACATTTAGAATCTTTCCTCGCAAAGGCAAAATAGCTTGGAATTTTCGATCACGAGCTTGTTTGGCGCTTCCTCCCGCCGATTCTCCCTCAACAATATACAGCTCTGATTCTTCCGGTTTTCGAGAACTACAATCAGCTAATTTCCCGGGAAGAGAGGC
>CAZEHI010000006.1:0-12244 GCA_964512355.1 uncultured Candidatus Saccharibacteria bacterium
TATCGACTATCCACACCAATAATGCCCTTGGGGTCGTTCCTCGATTAATTGACATGGGAATATCGAGCTTTTTAATTTCACCGACTCTTCGTTATGCTATTGCCCAAAGGCTGGTTCGTTCTCTTTGTCCTCATTGCAAAAAGAAAGTTAAAGCAAGCGGAAGCAAGAGAAAAATAATTTTAGAAACTATTGATTCGCTGCCCGAAAAGATAAGAGAAACAATTAAAATTCCTGCCCTTCTTTACACTTGGGAGGCAAACGGTTGTCCGAAGTGCCGCTCGACTGGTTATATCGGCCAGGTCGGGATTTTTGAGATATTGCAAATGTCTGACCAATTGAAAGAAACACTTACTTCAGCGACTATTACCGAAGAGAAAATAGGAGAAGAAGCTTGGCGACAAGAAATGATTACAATGCGACAGGCGGGGATGATTAAAGTAATTCAGGGGATAACTTCTTTAGAAGAAGTATTGAGAGTAACAGTTGATTAGTCTTTATGGGTCAGATTTTAACTAAATTTAAAAAGTGGGTCGAACTATCTCTTGAAGAGGGTGCTTCCGATATTCATTTAATAGATGGACACGCTCCCATTCTTCGCATTACTAAAAACTTAATTGAAATTCCCGAAGAGAAAAAGCTTCGGGAGGAGGAAATAGAAGAGTTAGCCCAATTTTTGATGAGCGAGGAACAGTACCCAATCTTTTTAAAGGAAAAGGATGCAGATTTTTCTTATAACTTTCAAGAGAAAATTCGCTTTCGCATAAATGCTTTTTTTACAGAAGGGAAGATTGCTTTGGCTTTTCGTTTAATTCCTTCAAAGATTAGAACAATTGATGAATTACACCTTCCTTCGATCTTAAAAGAATTTACTCATCATGCGCAAGGCTTTGTTTTGATCACTGGGGCTTCAAGCCAGGGAAAGTCAACAACCCTAGCCGCCTTAATTAATCGCATTAATCATCAGCAGGCAAAACACATAATCACTCTAGAAAACCCTATTGAATATGTATTCGAAGACGACAAATCTATTATTGCCCAAAGAGAATTGCATCAAGACGTCTTGAGCTTTCCCCATGGCTTACGTTCCACCCTGAGAGAAGATCCGGATGTAATTGTAGTTGGAGAGATGAGAGACTTAGCAACTATTTCAACGGCGATTACAGCAGCAGAAACCGGACACTTAGTCTTCGCTACTTTACATACTAATGATGCTGCCCAAACCATTCATCGTTTGGTTGATGTTTTCCCGGCTGGTCAACAGAATCAAGTCCGAACAGAGTTAGCCAGTTCCTTGCTGGGGATTACTTCTCAACGTCTTATTCCTCGAATCAAAGGAGGAGTTATTCCGGCTTGCGAGGTCTTAATTTCTACGACAGCCATATCTAATCTTATTCGCCAGAACAAGGAAAGCCAAATTCCTTTAGTTATTCAGACGTCATCCAATGTTGGGATGATTTCGATGAATCAGTCTTTAGCTAATTTAGTAGTGGCTGGAGAAATCTCAATTCACAAAGCTTTGGCCTACTCATTGCAGCCAGAGGAACTAAGAGGTATGCTTAAGTTAAGTTAGTTTTACTATATTATTTTGAAATATTATGGAATTTCAATATCAAGTACGTACTTCGCAAGGAGATAAAAAAAGCGGGATTGTAAAAGCTACTTCTCGGGAAGTTGCTATTCGTCTATTACAAGATAAAGGATTTTACGTTACTTCTCTTTATCCAGTCAGTCGTTCAATTTGGAAGAAAGAAATACGTTTTTCCAAAAAAGTTAAGCTTAAAGAAATAGCAGTTTTTGCTAGACAATTTGCGGTTATGATTAGATCAAATATTCCTATTGTCAGCACTCTTCAAGCTTTGGCTCGACGGACAACCAATGATCGATTTCGGACAGTAATTTTAGAAATAGCTGACAAAATTAAAGAAGGATCTTTGCTTTCTCAGGGTTTGCGAGATTATCCAAAAATATTTGATCCTTTTTTTATAAGCGTAATTGAATCGGGGGAAGCAACAGGACGAATGGGAGAATCTTTAGATTATCTCGCCAATCATTTAGAACAGCAATTTCACCTTCGTTCTGATTTAAGAGGGGCAATGATTTATCCCATTTTTGTTTTGGGCGTTGTCATTGTTGCCTTTGTTCTAATGATGACAATGGTTGTCCCAAATTTGGTAGAAGCTTTATCTCAATTTAATGAAGAGCTGCCCTGGGCAACTAAAGTGATTATTGGTCTTTCTAATTTCTTTACGGGGAAAGGAGGAGTAGTTCTCGTTTTCTTCTTAATAGCCTTGGTCATTGGGATAATAATTTGGCGGCGGACAAAAACGGGAAAAGAGTTTTATAATCAAGTTTCTTTACGTTTGCCAATGGGGATAGGGGCTTTCTTCCGCAAATATTATTTAACTCGTTTTGCGGAAAACTTAGCCGTTTTGGTTCAAGCCGGGCTTCCTATTTCTGAGGCTTTAAAGATATCAGGGAGAATTGTTGGAAACAATGTTTATCAACGGGCGATAGAGAAGATTCAAAGAAAGGTAGTGCGGGGGGAAAAAATTAGCATCGCAATGGAAGAAAACCTCTTTTTGTTTGATATTTTTCTGATTCAAATGATTAAAGTGGGAGAAAGCACCGGGCAGACGGGCCAGTCGCTAATGAAAGTAGTTGAGTTTTATCAAGATGAAATTAGCCGTAAAGTAAAAAACTTATCAAGTGTTCTTGAGCCAGTGTTAATTGTTTTCTTAGGGATAATGGTTTCTTTTCTTGTTTTCGCCGTTTATATTCCAATCTTTACCGTTGAAATGGGGGCAATGTAATGATAAAATAAAAAAATCAAAGGTCGATTTTAGATAATTAATAAAAAGAAATTTTATGAACAATCGAGGTTTTACTTTGGTTGAGCTTCTAACAGTTGTTTCTATTATTGGCATTCTTTCGGCAATGACTTTAGTTACTTTTCCGGCGGCGCGAAGTAGGGCAAAAGATGGAGTAATTATGTCGGACATGGGGCAATTACGAGCGGAAGCCGAAGTACTTTATGGAGAAGGTACCACATATGCCAATCTTGGCGGAACCCTTATAAGCGCTGCTTGGACTGCTTTAGTTGATGATATAACAACTCAGCATGAGGCGCCGGCGATAGAAGCAATTGCTCAGGCGTATTGTGTCACTGTGACTTTAAATTCGACAGATGAATGGTGTATTGATAGTACTGGATTTGCGGGAATAATCGCCGCCGCTACCGATTGTGACGGAGACGTCGATGCTGCTACCTGCGCAGCAGGTGACTAAATGCTACTAAGACTGATCTTATTAGTCGGAGTATTTTGCTTCGGGGCAATAATGGGCAGTTTTCTTAAAGTGGGTGCTGATCGTTTCCATCAAAATAGGAGCGTTCTCAAAGGACGTTCCTATTGCCCTTATTGCTCCCATCAATTGTCCTGGATTGATTTGTTCCCAGTTTTTAGTTTTCTTTTTTTGCGAGGGCGTTGCCGGTATTGTCAGCATAAAATATCCTGGCAATACCCTTTTGTCGAATTGTTAACGGGAACGACGCTTCTTTTAATTTGGCTATTTGTCAATGAACCGGTATTGGCAGTTTTTTATAGTTTTGTCAGCTTGGTTCTAATTTTTATTTCTCTCTTTGATTTTCAATATAAGATTATTCCCGATAAAGTTATTTATCCGGGAATTATTATTGCTCTTCTCTTTAATTTATTTTATAGTTTCTTTTCAGAGGCATCTTTTTTCTTAACACAATCTCGTTTTTTCCTTGGTCTTTTAGGAGGAGAAGTTGGCTTTTTCCTTTTGGCTTCTCTTTATTTTCTGACTAGAGGAAAGGGGATGGGGTTTGGTGATGCGAAATTAGGTATTTTGATTGGATTAGTTTTGGGTTGGCCAAATATTCTCCTGGGGCTTTTTCTCAGCTTTCTTTTTGGTGCTATAATAGGGGCAGGATTAGTTATTTCCCATCGAAAGAAAATGAATAGCGAAGTTTCTTTCGGTCCTTTTTTAGCAGGAGGAACATTTATTGCCTTGCTTTGGGGGGAAGAGATTATTAATTACTATTTGTCTTTGCTATGAATAAAGGGATTACCTTGATTGAGCTTTTGGTCTCGATTAGCGTTATCACTATTATGTCGGGGGCTTTATTGATAAACTGGCATCCAGCTCAAGATAGTTTTGCCTTGCGTCGCTCGGCAGCTAAATTGTCAGCGGACTTGAAAAGGGTTCGACAATCTTCGATTTCTACTAGTGAATTTAGTTGTTCTGTTTCCCCAGGGGAAGAGTATGGTGGTTACGGGATTTATTTAGCAACTGCAAGTCCCGACCTTTATCGAATGTATGAAAATTGCAATACTAATTATAGTTGGGATAGCGGAGAGGAAATTGAAATCCTTGATTTGGAAAGCGGAGTGGAAATTAGTAGTTTGAAAATTAATGGGGGATCGGTTACCACGCTTGACTTATTGTTTATTCCTCCTAATCCGGACACTTATATTAATACTGAGAAAATTGGGAAAGAAGCAATAATTGAACTAAGCAATGGGTCTTCAACAGCTACGGTTACAATTAATAATAGCGGGAAAATAGAATAATGCTTAAGAAGCATCTTATTTTTAATTCTGGATTTACTCTTTTAGAAACGGTAATTGCAATTGCTATTTTGACTTCGTCGATATTAATGATATATACAGCAATCGTTCAAACAATTAGCTATAGTTACAATAATCAAAGCCGGCTGATCGCTTCTTATTTAGCTCAAGAAGGGGTGGAAGTTGTCCGGAGTATCCGTGATACAAATTGGGTTGAGGGAGCAGCAAGTTGGAAAGACGATCTCGGTGTCGGGACACATCGAGTCCAATACGACAGTTCGTCTCTTTTAAGCAGTCAAGATATTCCTTTGAATATTGATGCTAATGGATTTTACAGTTATGGGGCGGGAGATAGCTCTGCTTTTACTAGGAAAATAGTCATATCGAAACCTGATCCAGCCAACGAGGATCTTCTAAGAGTTGTTTCGGAAGTGAGTTGGCCGAGGGATAATGAGTACCCCGTTTCAGCGGAAGAGTTTTTCTATAATTGGTACTAAACTAAAATATGAATAAAGGTTTTACTCTTGTTGAATTATTAATAGCGGTGACAGTTTTTACGGCAATTTCGACAACTGCTTTTGGAATAATGGCTTCCTTGATCCATAAACAAGAAAGAGTTATGAACATGCATACATTGACGGAAAATAGCTCTTATGCTTTGGAATATATTCAAAGAGCTGTTCGAATGGCTCAAAAAGACGACGGCGGGTGTATTACTAGCGGAGAAAATTATGCGCATTCAGGCGGAAATTCGACAATCCAATTCTTAGATTATGAAAGTTTTTGTCATCGATTTAGTCTGAGTAGCGGACAGATCCAAGAAACAATTTCGACAGATGATACGGCGGGAAATTTGGGGAGTGCTACGGCTTTTACTTCTGACAAAATCGACGTAACATCTCTGGTTTTTAATCTAAACGGCGAAAGCGGAGCGGATTCAATTCAACCTCGAGTGACTATTGAATTCGAGGCTAATAGTAAATATTTTTCTGATGTCCAAATTAACATTCAATCAACGGCATCCCAAAGAAATTTAGATTTATAGATTACATGTTTAAAGAAAACGAAAAAGGAATATCTCTTTTTATTGTTGTCGTAATTACGTCTGTCTCTCTAGGGATTATCACTGGAATGAGTTCGCTTTTGTTTAAGGAAATGAAAATTACCCAAGGAGTGGGCAATTCAGTTTTAAGCTTCCATGCGGCCGATAGTGGAATAGAAAGAATTATCTATGCAACCCGAAAAGAGTCTTATGATCCTAGTACCTGCACTCCCACTCCTTGCCTCGCTTACCCGGAAGTAGGAGACCCGAGTTTTAATAATGGAGCAAGTTATCAAGCCTATGTTCAATCAGTAGGAACATCAACGGAATTACGCTCAGTTGGTATTTATACTAATACGCAGCGGAGCGTGGAAATTTCTTATTAAAGAAATTTCTCTTCTAAGAACTAGTTAATGTCTAATAAATCAGAGGCGAGAAAAAGAATAGAAAAGCTAAAGAAGGTGATTCGCCATCATCGTTATTTGTATCATGTCCTAAATCAACAAGAGATATCAGAAGATGCTCTTGATTCTTTGAAGCATGAATTATGGATCTTAGAGCAAAAGAATCCGGAATTTGTTACTCCCGATTCTCCAACGCAAAGAGTTGCC
Source organism: uncultured Candidatus Saccharibacteria bacterium (assembly GCA_964512355.1). GTDB lineage: Bacteria > Patescibacteriota > Minisyncoccia > Minisyncoccales > UBA1441 > CAZYFS01. The sequence continues at coordinate 6,243 of CAZEHI010000006.1, forward strand.
GGGCAACCGTTAAAACAATTTAACAAAGTGAAGCATTTTACCCCAATGCTTTCTATCGAGGACGTTTTCACTCGCCAAGAAGTTAAAGACTGGCAATCTTATATTCAGAGATTGTTGTTGAAAGGGGAAGAAGATTTATCTCTAGAATTTTTTTGTGAGTCTAAAATAGATGGCTTAGCCGTCAGTTTGATTTATGAAGATGGAGTGCTTAAATACGGGGCTACTCGAGGAAATGGACTTGTTGGGGAGGATGTTACTCAAAACCTCAAAACAATTGAATCAATCCCTCTTCGCTTAAGTATCCAAGGGGGCTTTCCCTCAAAAGCAATTGCCGTCCAAGTGAGAAAGCTTATTAAGAGAGGGCGTATTGAGATTAGAGGAGAAGTTTATCTTAATAAGAAAGAATTTGCTTTGATTAATAAAGAACGGGCGGAAGAGGGAAAGGAATTATACTCCAGTCCGCGCAATTTAGCAGCTGGGAGTATCCGCCAACTTGATTCGCAGATTACTCAAAGAAGAAATCTAAGCTTTTTGGCCTATGACATTGTTACAGACTTGGGCCAGAAAAAGCATAGCCAGGAGCACCAAATTATGAAAAATCTTGGGTTTAAGGCTGATCAGGGAGAGGTTTGCCATAACTTAGATAAAATAATGAATTTTTGGCGGATGATTGAGAAAAAAAGAGAAGGATTTCCTTATCATATCGACGGGGTAGTAATAAACGTTGATTTCAATCAAGTTTTTAATAAGCTAGGAGTGGCCGGGAAAAGTCATCGAGGAGCGAGAGCTTTGAAATTTCCTCCTGAGCAAGCAACTACAAAAGTAAAAGACATCCGGGTCCAAATTGGGAGAACGGGAGCAGTAACGCCAGTTGCTTTTTTGGAACCTGTTAAAATCAAAGGCGCTGTTATCTCCCGGGCCACCCTTCACAACATGGATGAGATTAAACGTTTAGAGGTTAGAGTGGGAGATACAGTAATAGTAGGGAGAGCCGGCGATGTTATTCCTCAAGTAGTTGAGGTGCTTAAAAAGTTGCGAGATGGGAAAGAGGTTCCTTTCAAGATTCCCAGGAGATGTCCAATTTGCAAGACAAAATTAATCAAAAAGAAAGAAGAAGTAGTTTGGCGCTGTCCTAATATTCATTGTTTGGGTCGTCAGAAGAATTTCTTCCGTCATTTTGTTTCTAAGCAAGGTTTTGACATTGAGGAGTTAGGACCACAGACCATTAAACAACTTTTGGACCATCGTTTGGTTTCTACTCCCGATAATCTTTTCAGCTTAACTAAGAAGAGTCTATTGTTGTTAGAAAGGTTTGGGGAGAAATCAGCCGGTAATTTGTTGGAGTCGATCAGCAAGAGTAAGGAGATAAACTTTGCCAATTTCCTTTTTGCTTTAGGGATTCCTCAAGTTGGAGTAAAAACAGCTCGCGATCTTGCTCAGCATTTTAAGAATGTTGAAAATCTAGGGAAAGCCTCTTTAGAAAAATTAGAGAATCTTCCGAACATTGGTGAAATAGGAGCAAAAAGCATTACTAGATGGTTTAATGACTCTGCTCATCAAAAGCTGATTGATAATTTATTAAAACAGAAAGTGAAAATTCTAATTCCTTCTTCTAAGCCTTCAAGCTCTAAATTATCAGGAGTTCATTTTGTCTTAACGGGGATTTTATCTTGCTGTAGCCGAGAAGAAGCGAAGGAAAGAATAAGATTGGTTGGTGGAGAAGTCGCTGATTCAATTTCTTCAAAAGTAGACTATTTAGTGAAAGGAAAGAATCCCGGAGAGACAAAATTAAACAAAGCCAGAGAACGCTCGGTAAAAGTTATTAGTGGGAAACAGTTCTTAAAATTATTATCTTCTTCTGATTAATGAAAATTCTTTCCGCTTTTAGAAATTTAGATTGGTGGCTAATATCGGCCTGTCTTTTGCTAAGCATGATTGGCCTGTTTTCTATTTATAGTACTTCTTTTTACCAGAAGGAGTTTTTGCAATTTCATAAACAGCTCATCTTTCTTGGCTTAGCTTTTGGCGCCTTAATTCTTTTCTCTTCTTGGGATTATCGAATTCTACGTTCACACGGCTATTTTATTTTAATTGTTTATTTACTTCTGGTTCTCAGCCTGTTGGGATTGTTTTTTATGCCAAAGATAAGAGGAATTCAGGGATGGTATAGGTTTGGGCCCGTTTTTTTTGATCCAGTTCCTTTTATGGGGCTGGGATTGGTTATTGTCCTAGCAAAATATTTATCTTCTCGTTTTGTTCATCTTCGTCGATTTCATTATATTGCGTTTTCTGGTTTATATGCATTTATCCCTGTTTTCCTCGTTTTCTTACAACCCGATCTGGGATCAGCTTTGATTTTAATCTTAATTTGGCTGGGGATGATTTTAGTATCTGGGATTAAATTTTCTCATTTAGCGATCTTATTTCTGATTGCTCTTTTTGTTCTGGGAGGTATTTGGACTTTAGGAACAAAAGAATACCAAAGGGAAAGGATAGTTGATTTTTTATCCTCGTCTTTTGGAATCAATATTGCTTCTTGGCACCTTCGACAGGCGGAGATCGCCACCGGATCAGGGGGTGTTTTAGGAAAAGGCTTTCTTCAAGGATCACAAGCCCGGTATGGGTTTCTTCCGGAAGCTAAAACCGATTTTATCTTTTCGGCTATTGCAGAAGAATTTGGCCTAATCGGGGTTTTCATTTTATTGTCTTTGTTCGGATTTGTTATTTGGCGCATCGGGAAAATTGTTCTTTCCTCAATGAATAATTTCGCCCGCTTGTTTGGAGTAGGATTTGGAGTTTTACTAATAACCCAAGTTTTTGTTAATATCGGGATGAATTTAGGGTTATTACCAATTATCGGAATTCCGCTCCCCTTAGTCAGTTATGGGGGGTCGGGGTTGATTGCTTTCTATGTTGGGGTGGGTCTTATTATAAGCATGAGGAAGCATAATTGATCCTTGACACCTATTCTTTGTTGGTTTACAATAAGCAGAGTTGATGATTGGACAAAGAAAGAATAATTAGAATTCTTCTACTATTACCATTCCGGGGAGAACTCGGTGGGTTGTTTTTATATCTTATCGTTTTTCATAATAACAACCTTTGGTCGTTTTTTAATATTTTTAAGGTTATATGCAAACAACGAAGATCAAGGATTTTTCGAAAAACAATTTAAATTTCTCTTCGCCTCATTTTTTACATATTCAAAAAAATAACTGGACTAATTTTTGGAAGAACGATCTCAGGAAAGTGTTCGCGGAATTTTTTCCGTTACTCAGTTCCGGCGAAAAAAAGCTTCAACTAGATCTTCTCGATTATAGTTTGGGAAATCCTAATTACAAGAATTACTTAGAAGCAAAAGATAATGACGATTCTTTTACTGTCCCTTTTTCTATTAAGCTTCGACTTACTGATTTGAAAATAAAAAAAGCTCGCCGAGAGGAAATTTTCGTTACTGATTTCCCAATGATGAGCGAAAGAGCAACTTTTGTGATTAAGGGAGTGGAAAAAGTTTTGATTTCCCAGCTCATTCGCTCTCCAGGAGTTTTTTTTCGGACGGAAGAATGTAAAGGATCTACATGCTTTGGAGCTATCATTATTCCCAATCGGGGGAGCTGGCTGGAGTTTCAATCAAATAAATCAGGAGTAATTCAAGCTAAAATCAATCGACGTAGTAAAATTCCAGTTACTACTTTATTAAGGGCTTTTGGTATATCAACTGATCAAGAGATTCGTCGCCTATTTGCGAAGGTTGATAAGGGGAAAACTAAATACATTCAAGCAACTCTAGATAAAGATTCGACCCATAATCAAAATGAAGCCTTCATTGATATTTATCGTCGTCTTCGCCCCGGAGAAATGGTCTCTCCGGATACAGCTCGAGGATTTATCGAAAGTATGTTTTTTGATCTGAGACGATATGATTTAAGTGAAGTTGGGCGTTGGAAAATCAATCAGAGACTTTTCGGAAAAAGAACAAAAGGGGATATCTTATTTTCGGAAAGAGTTTTGAAAGTAGAGGACGTTATTTCAACAGTACGAGAAATTATTAATCTAAACAATACCCCCGAGGCCCAGCCTGACCAAATTGATCATTTAGGAAATAGAAGAATTAGGGGATTGAGCGAATTGCTTCAAGAGCAAATCCGCCTTGGTCTGACCCGCGTCAGTCGCATTGCCCAAGATAGAATGGCTACCTTTTCTGGAGAGGAATTTCTTCCTTCTTATTTAATAAACCCTCGCTCTTTAACTATTTTAATAAGACGCTTTTTTAATACCTCCAGCTTCTCTCAATTTATGGATAACGACAATCCTTTAGCGGCTCTGGAAAATAAGAGAAGACTTACAGCAACAGGGCCAGGAGGGCTCACTCGTCAAAGAGCAGGGTTCGAAGCCAGGGACGTTCAACCCTCTCATTATGGAAGAATTTGCCCGATTGAAACTCCGGAAGGACAAAACATTGGTTTGGTCAACCATTTAGCTTCGATTGCCCAAGTTAATAAATACGGTTTTTTACAAACGCCTTATTTCAAGGTAGAAAAAGGAAAAGTTACTAAAGAGATTGTTTACTTGGATGCCTGCGAAGAAGAAGCTTATGTTATTGCCCATGCGGGAATTCTTGTTGATTCGAAAAGGAAAATTATCCCTGAACAAGTTGATGCACGAGTTTACGGAAAGCCAATGCAAATTGGTCGGGACAAGATTAATCTAATGGATGTTTCGGTTAATCAAACCATTAGTGTTGCCGCTAGCTTAATTCCTTTTCTTTGCAACGACGATGCTATTCGGGCAATGATGGGGTGCAATATGCAGAGACAAGCTGTTCCCTTAATTAATCCAGAACCTCCTTTAGTGGGAACAGGGACAGAGGGGAAAGTTGCTCGAGAGTCCGGGCAGATTTTAATAGCAGAAGAAAAAGGAAAAGTTACCGAAGTCGATGGAGCTCATATTAAAGTTGGCCGAAAAACTTATTATCTTCAGAACTTTGTTCGTAGTAATCAATATACTTGTCTGCATCAACGACCGATTGTTGAACTCGGGCAAGAAGTTAAAAAAGGCGATATTTTAACCGATGGGGCGGCCATTGTCCAGGGAAGATTATCGCTTGGCCGGAATCTTCTGACCGCTTTTATGCCTTTTCGAGGGATGAATTATGAAGATGCAATAGTAATTTCTGAAAAACTGGCAAAAGAAAATGTTTTAAGTTCAGTCCATATCGAAAGTTTTGTTTGCGAAGTACGAAACACTAAATTAGGTCCGGAGAAAACAACTTCTGATATTCCCAATATTGGGGAAGAAAAGCTGAAAGATTTGGATGACGAAGGAATTGTTCGAATCGGAGCAGAGGTTGGCCCAAATGATATCTTGGTTGGGAAAATAGCTCCCAAAGGGCAAGTTGAACTTTCAGCCGAAGAAAGATTAGTCAAAGCTATTTTTGGAGAGAAAGCAAAAAAAGTTAAAGATGTTTCTTTGCGTGTTCCTTATGGAAAGAGAGGAGTGGTAACTAAAGTTCAGATTTTTTCTCGGAAGAAAGGAAACCAACTTAATCCGCGAGTATTAGAGAAAATTAAAGTTGAAATAGCCCAATTGAGAAAGATAGAGGTTGGCGATAAACTATCAGGCCGACATGGCAATAAGGGAGTCATCTCTTATATTCTTCCGGAAGAAGAAATGCCTTTTCTTGTCGATGGGACGCCAATAGATATAATTCTTAATCCTCTTGGAGTGATCTCTCGGATGAACGTCGGGCAGATTTTAGAAGCTCATCTTGGCTGGGCTGCTGACAAACTCGGCTATTTAGCTGTTGTGCCATCTTTGATCGGCTTGAGCGAAGCGGAACTCAAGGATGAACTTCGAAAGGCTAAATTGCCGGAAAGCGGACAGGTAGAATTATATGATGGACAAACAGGGAAGAAGTTTCCTCGTCCAATTACTGTCGGGAAGATGTATGTTTTAAAGTTGCACCACATGGTTCAAGACAAAGTCCACATGCGTTCAACCGG
>CAZEHI010000007.1:0-10757 GCA_964512355.1 uncultured Candidatus Saccharibacteria bacterium
GGAAGATTGGACAGCGATGCTGGCTCGAATGTATCAGCGATATGCAGAGAGATCCGGTTTTAAGACAAAGATATTAACTCGTTCTTTCGGAGAGCCAGGCGGGCCAGAAGGTCGGATTGGCTTGAAATCAATTGTGATGGAAATGGACGGTCGTTATGCTTATGGTTATTTAAAACACGAATCGGGAGTCCACCGGTTAGTAAGAATTTCTCCTTTTTCTGTCCAACATTTAAGACACACTTCTTTTGCCCTGGTAGAAGTATTGCCAGAGCTTACTCGAGAGAAAGCAGCCGAGATGGAAATTGACCCCAAAGACTTAAGAATTGACACTTTTCGATCTTCTGGTCCAGGAGGGCAATATGTTAATAAGAGAGAATCAGCCATCAGAATCACTCATTTGCCAACAGGGGTTAAAGTAAGTTGTCAATCAGAAAGGCTGCAAGGATCGAACCGCGACCAAGCCTTAAAAGTATTAAAAGCGCGATTGTATCAGATTGAACAGAAGAAAGAGAAGAAGGCTTTAGCAAAATTCAAAGAAGATCCAAAAGCTGCTTGGGGGAAACAAATCCGTTCTTATGTCATTCAACCATATCAAATGGTTAAAGATTATCGGACTAAAGTGGAAACACCGCAAATTAATGAGGTGTTGGATGGAGCAATAGAAAAGTTTGTTGAAGCTGAAATTAAATTAAATGATCAAACCAATAATTAAATTTCATCAGATTAGTAAAATACACCCACGCCATTCGGTTGCTTTAGAAAATATTAATTTTGAAATTCAAAGAGGGGAGTTTGTTACCATTGTTGGACGCTCGGGGGCAGGGAAAACAACCCTTGTTAACTTATTGATAGGAAAAGAACAACCAACTAAGGGGGATATTTTTTTTGAAGGAGAAGCTGTAAATCAAATGTCAGCTCGGGAGTTGTCAGAATTGCGCCAAAAGATTGGGGTGGTTTATCAGGACTACAAACTTCTGCCGAAGCAAACTGCTTATCAGAATGTTGCTTACGCATTGATCGTTGTCGGAGCTAGCGATCAAGATATTAGTCGTGATACTCCCCGCGTTTTAGATATTGTTGGACTAGGAGAAAAAAGGGACAATTATCCTCATGAACTTTCGGGAGGAGAAAAACAACGATTGGCAATTGCCCGAGCCTTAATTCATCAACCAAAGGTAATTGTCGCCGATGAACCGAGCGGGAATCTTGACCCTTATAACACCTGGGAGATAATTAAGATATTTAAAAAGATTAACAACTTAGGAACAACAGTTGTTGTTGCTACTCATGACAAGGATGTTATTTCGCAAACAGAAGGACGAAAAATTGCCTTGCGCCAAGGAAAAATTGTTCATGATGAAAATGCTGGCAAGTTTATTTTTTAATTATAATTTATGATTACTTTTTGGCGGCGGACTTTAAGCTTTGGTTGGCATAGCTTCTTTAACAATAAAGAGGCAAGCGGTGTTGCCACTTTGATTGTTGCGATCGTTATTCTTTTAATAAGCTTCTTGTTCTTATTTCAAGGGGCAAGCCAGGCTTTAATTGCCCAAGTGAGAGAGCAAGTTAGCATTGCTGCTTATTTTACCCGCGATACTTCAGTGGGAGAAATTGAGAATGTTAAAGATCAAGCCGAGCTTGAGTTTCCGGAGGTAATTCAAAAGATAGAATATGTTTCTTCGGCAGAGGCCTGGGAGGATTTTACAACAACGCATAAAGGAGATTTGGTTTATCAACAGGCCTTGGAACAAATAGGCGAAAATCCTTTTCGGGCTTCTTTAGATATTCAAACGAAAGAGGAGGGTCAGTATCAAATAATCGCCAATTATTTAAGTGATAATTTTGGTAATTTAATTTACAAAATTGATTATTTCAATCGCCAGGAAGTGATTCGAAAGATTTTTACAACAACAGCTCGAATTAACTTAATCGGAGTGGTTATCGGAGCGCTTTTATTGGCCCTGGTTGTCCTGATTGCCTTTAGCGCCGTGCGCCTGGCAATTCGTTCGATGGAAAGCGAAATAGAAATTATGAAGCTGGTCGGAGCCTCTAACTGGTTTACGCGAATGCCTTTTATAATCCAGGGGGTCTTATATGGATTATTTGGGTTAGTTTTAGCAAACTTAGTTTTGTTCATACTTGTTTATTTCTTTGGTCCTCGCTTCCAGGCAGTTTTGCCTAATTTTAATACCTGGATTTATTTAAGACAAAATTTACTATTCTTAATCTTGATTCAATTAATTACGGGGGTAGGAACGGGAGCGGTTTCAACGTTTTTGGCTGTTAGAAAGTATTTAAAATAATGTGTTTTGGAGGGTCGGCTAATGGTAGGCCGATGGATTCTGGCTCCATTAATGCAGGTTCGAATCCTGCCCCTCCAACATAATGGGGCGACCGAAAGAGATCGGCAAATTGTCTTTTTGGATAGTTTCTTTGTTAACTATGTTTTATGATTTCTGTTTATAATTTAAGAATATGTCAATAAAGAAAATATTAAGAAGAGGTAATTGGATGAGGGATGAGAGAAATCGAAAGCTCCTTGCCGAAATGTGGGGAGATTATATTGATTGGTCGAAAAGAAGAAAGGGTGAAAGTGGTTGGCTAATCAAGCAATTAAAAAAATATAATTGCCAGAAAATTCTAGACAGCTCTATGGGCGATGGTTGTGATGCTATTTATTTAACAAAAAGACTAATGAGAAAGCATGGATTATAGCCTACCCATTCAAGGAGGGAGAACTTAAGGGGCTTTTAAGAGAAGCGGGTTTTTCTAAAATAGAACAGTATAGTGATTATCAGCCGGGGAAAAGACAGGAAGCCGAGTTCTATTTTTATATTTGTCAGAAGTGAAGTGTTATAAAGATAGAATTATTAAGGACTATGCTGGCAAAGATTTAAAGTGTCCTAAAAGCAGATAGCAGTTTGCTAGGGAGGCAGTAATTTACGGAAAACCAGCTAACGAAACTATTCAATGGAAAGTTTTTATTAAGAAAAAAAGACTTTGAAGAATTAAATTATCCTGCACTAGTTGTTGTCTTAAAGAAATTTTTATTTAATTATATTGGTTAAGATTTTTCAAGAAAGTTTACTCCCGGCTTTTATAATCAAAGACTTGAGAAATCATATAAGGAGTAGGGGGGGGTCTTTCGTAATTTTCAAAAGAGGAGGTGATCTCAGTGTTAAGAAAGAAGTTAATCAGGAAAATGGTTATGGCCCAATTAGCATATCAATCAAGGTTTTTGGGCTTTGGCGAGCAGGCAAGGAGAGGACGAAAACTAAAGGAAGAAATGGCTCAGCTTACTTCTTCGGAGCAAAAAGAAGTGGAAAACGAAGTTGAGAAAAGAAAATTTCTAATGTTGCAGAATCTTTTTGAAAATTACTATCGCTAAAAGAGAGGTGAGGATGATTATTTTCTCACTTCTCTTTTTAATATTTTTTAACCAAAAAAAGAAGATCAAAGAAAAATTAAATTTTATTACTCTAATTCATTTTATGTTATACTAAATCTAAATAATGGTTTTATGTCTAAAAGCAAAAACAAGAATTATTTACATCGGGCCAAGGGAATTATAATTAAGATTATTGGTTTGGGCGGCGGTGGGAGCTCAATAGTCACCGAAATCAGTCGTCAGCTAAAAGAGGCAAATTTCTTAATAGCTGATACTGATAAAGTGAATTTAAAAAGAGTGGCTACGGCCAACGTGGAAATCTTTTCTTTTGGGGGGGAAGAAACTCGCGGTCTAGGAACAGGGATGAATGTTGTTTTAGCAAAGAATTTAGCTAATCAGGAAAAGGATAAAATCAGTAATCTTTTTAAGTCGGCTGATTTTCTTGTTTTAATATCCTGTCTTGGCGGGGGAGTAGGATCAGGGGCTCTGCCGATTTTTGCCCAAGCAGCGGAAAAAAGCGGCGCCTTAACCTTAGGAATTTTTACTCTTCCTTTTGAGTTTGAAGGATCGAGAAGACGGCAAATAGCTCAAAAAGCTATTAAAGAAGCCGAGAAATATTTGGATGCCCTAATGATTATCTCTAACGAAAAGATTTTTTCAGTTGTTAATGAGCAAACTTCTTTTACGAAATCATTATCAGCAATTAATCAAGATTTGGTTAAAAACTTAAAGATGTTGCTGGAAACTATTCACTTGCCGGGATTAATTAATATTGATTTTGCCGATTTAAAAACAATATTAAAAGGAAAGGAGAAAAATATATTCTTTAATACAATTGTTGCTGAAGGAGATGACCGTCTTAAAAAAATTCAAGAACTAATTATTCGTCATCCCTTTTTAGATAATGATTTAAGCGGCGTTAGAAAGATATTGTTTAATATTATTGGGGGGCCCGATTTGCAAATGGCGGAAGTGGAAGAAATTAGCGCCGGGATTAAAAAGCTTAATCCGTTAGCGAAGATTATCTTTGGTTTGTCGCGAAGAAATAATTTTGATGAAAAAATAGAAATATTTCTTGTAGCGATGACTGAAAAAGAAGGAAAGATAAAATTAAGAGAGAGGAAGTCAATAAAAAAGAATCAGAAAGTCAAAAAAGAAAGAAGGAAACGCGGGCGGAATAAGAAAGAGAAAGATTCTTCAGAAAGAAAAGAGGCAAAGAAGGTTAAAGTAATACGCCGCTCGGCTCTTGACATTAAAAGAATGAACAAAGATACTGAATTTCAAAAAACTAGTAAAGAGAAAAAATGGGACATACCTACTTTCTTACGACAAAAGTAATTTTGAGCTAATTATCTTATGGATGAGATTAAAAATCTTATTATTCCTTTACGAAGATCCCGGGTTGATTTTTCGGCCCTGATTAAAACGGTTCCTTTCGAGCTGTGGTCTTTAGCCGGCCGGCCGCTGATTGAATATTTAGTCGACGAGGCTATTCAATCGGGGATAAATGAAATAACTTTTGTTGGTTCAGGCAAAGAAAAGAATATTTTGAATTATTTCAATCTTGAACATAAAACCGAAGAGGCTCTTCAATCGCAGAACAGCAAATTAAAGGAAATTTTTTATTTATTTCATCAAAAGTACCAAGAAGTAAAGTTCAATTTTGTTTCTTCAGACAAAGTTTTATCCAATGCGGCAGCAATTTTGCAAGCCAAGAGTTTTATTAAAGGAAAAACTTTTGCTGTTTCCGCTCCGGAAAATTTGATTTTTGGAAAGGTTCCTTCATTAAAACAATTAGCAAAAGTCTTCCACGCTTCAGAGTGCCCAATTATTGGTTTAAAGCGAATTCCTGCTGGCAAAGCTAGTTTTCGGCGGGTGGTAGTTAGAGTTGAAAAAATTGCTCAGAAGGTCTACAAGCTCCAGGAGTTAAATTTAGAAAAAGATGATCTTGCGGAGGGGGAAGCTTTTACTCTTGCTGGTCGTTGTATTTTAACAAATCAAGTGTTGGAGTTTGCTAAGGAGGCAAAGAAAGAGATCGAACATTCAGAAGATCTTCCTTTCGAAAAAGTTTTAAACTCAATGCTACAGGCAGGTAAATCAGTTTATGGATATGAAATTAAAGGGAAAAGCTTTGATCTTTCTTCTTTAAGAAATTGGCGGAAAGCAGAGACTTTCTTGATTTTAGATAATCTTGGCTATGAGAAAGAATGGCAGAAATATTTTCCCGAGACTTATTAATTATGTCAACTGAATCAGCAAAAATAAGATTAATTTCGGCAAGAGAAATTTTAAATTCACAGGGGAAGCCGACGGTTGAAGTTAAACTGACTACCGATCACGGGGAATATGTTGACTCGGTTCCCAGTGGAGCCTCAAAAGGGAGGGCAGAGGCGATTGAACTAAGAAATGGCGGAGAGGGCTTTAAGGCTTGGGGAGTTACTGACGCTATTCAGCATGTTAATAAAATTATTAACCCCGTTCTCGTAGGGGAAAGGGTGGGGGAACAAGAAAAGTTAGATAAACTGCTTATTGAATTAGACGGGACAAACAATAAGTCGAAATTAGGCGTTAATGCCATTCTTCCGGTCTCTTTAGCGATCTGTCGGGCCGCGGCCGACGACTGGAACATTCCTTTGTGGCAATATATTTCCCAGTGGAGAAAGTCTTCTCGGCCGATTTTTTTGCCTCGTCCTTGTTTTAACCTTCTTAACGGAGGAAAACACGCAGGAGGGAAGTTGACTATCCAAGAGTTTATGATTGTTCCTCAGACTAAGGAGTTTCATGACAATTTACGATTGGGAGCGGAAATTTATTATAATCTTAAAAAGATCCTGAAAGATAATTTGGGAGCATCTGCTATTAACCTTGGAGACGAAGGAGGGTTCGCTCCCTCGTCTTTAGAAAAAACAGAAGAAGCTTTAGATTTTATCATGATGGCGATAAAAGCAGTTAACTCTTCTGGAAAGGTTAAATTTGCTTTGGATTGTGCGGCTAGCGAATTGAAAAAAGAAAAGGGTTATAACATTGACGGCTTTTTTCTGAACGGTGAAGAGCTGCTTGATTTTTATCAGAAATTAATCAATAAATATCCCTTTGAATTTCTCGAAGATCCTTTCGGAGAAGAAGAATGGGAGAATTTCCAAAAAATCCTTTTACGCCTTGGAGAAAAAATCGGGATTATCGGCGACGATCTTTTAACAACTAATCCAGAACGTATTCAAAGAGCTTATCGCGAAAAGGCTGTTAATGGAGTTATTTTAAAACCAAATCAAATTGGAACCCTAACAGAAACAATTGAGGCAACTCATTTAGCTCAAAGTTATGGATGGAAAACAATTGTTTCTCACCGTTCCGGAGAAACTAATGACGATTTCATTGCTGATTTGGCTGTGGGCTTAGGGGCCGATTTTATTAAGACGGGAGCCCCAGCTCGAGGAGAAAGAGTAGCTAAATATAATCGCTTACTGGCGATAGAAAAAGAAATTTAATTTTATGGAAAAAACTCTTTTAGTTGTTTTAGACGGAATGGGGGATAGGCCAGTGTCAACTTTGAGCAACAAAACCCCCCTCGAAGCAGCAAAAACTCCCGAACTCGATAAAATGGTTGAAGAGGGAAGTTGCGGTTTAGTTCAGCCAATCTATGGTGGTCAATTTCCAACTTCTCATGAAACCCATATTTCTTTATTAAGTTATGATATGGCTAAATGGGATTTAGGCCGAGGAGTTTTTGAAGCTATTGGGATGGGCGCAAAACTCAAAAAAGGAGATGTCGCCTGGCGAGGGAATTGGGCGACAATCGATAGTGCTGCAAAAATTATTGATCGGCGAGCTGGTCGAATTTTAAAAACAAGGAAACTTATTCGAGCGTTATCAGGGATAAAAATTAAAGGGGTGAAATTTATTTTAGTTCCGGGAATTGCTCATCGTTTAGCGATAATAATGAGAGGATCAGGAATATCTAGTCATGTTAGTGGCAACGATTTACATCAAATAGGCATTTGTCCAGCTACTATTGTTTCTCTTGATGATCGGGCGGAATCGAAATTTACAGCCCTGGTCTTAAATGAATTTTTAGAGCGAACTCATAAAATTTTAGAACAACTTCCTTTCAATAAACAGCGAGAAAAAAACAACCTTCTTCCGGCAAATTATCTTTTAGTAAGAGGAGGAGGACAACTCAGATTTATGCCCAAATTTAGTTCTCGGCACCCAGGAAAATCATGTTTTATTGCTGGAGGGGATCTTTATAGGGGAATAGCCTTATCTATCGGAATGAAAGAAATTAAAGTTAAGGGTGCTACTGGTCGGTTTGATACTAACCTTGTTGGAAAATTTAGCAAAGCGGTTCAAGCTCTCCAGAAAGGGAAATGTTCCTTTCTTTTCTTGCATGTTAAAGCAACTGATACATTTGGGCACGATGGAAAATGTCTCGCAAAAATGAGATTTATTGAGAAAATTGATAAGCAAATAAAGCAATTATTCACTTTATCTGACACAACTGTTATAATTACCGCTGATCACTGCACTCCTTGCGAATTAAAAGAACATTCGGCAGATTTGATTCCTTTTCTTGTTTGGGGGAAGAAAGGATCAGAAGATGCTGTTGCTTATTTTGGGGAAAGAAACTGCCAGGACGGACAATGGGGAATAGTTAAACAAAATCAATTATTAAATCAAATCATGGAGTAACATTATAATAAATAATCATCAAAAATCATTATTATTAATTTAAATTATTACAATGGACAAGTTTAATTTGCATTTACTCATTTTAATTATTGCCGTTCTTCTTATTGGTCTTGCGGGGGGATATCTAATAGCTGAGAAGCTTAGCCTTCCGGCCGATGTTTTGTCAACGGAAGACGTTTCTAAAAAAGTTGTCGATTTTATTAAGCAAATGGAAGGTTTTTCCGAAGAATCGGTGATCGAAGTTCTTGAAATTACTGATACCGATAATGATCTTTACCGCTTGAAACTTTCGATTGATGGGCAGGTTTTTGTTTCTTATGTAACGAAAGACGGGCATTTGCTTTTCCCTGAATTTATTGATATGAATCCTCCCGAAAATCAGAAAATTCCTCTTTCGGAAAAGCCGGTTGTTGACTTATTTGTAATGTCTTTTTGCCCTTACGGAAATCAGGCGGAAGACTTAATGAAGCCGGTTGTTAATCTCTTGGATCCAGTCGCTGACTTTAATCTTCATTACATTATCTATTCTAATTATCAGAGCGAGGATTTTTGTTTAAGCCCTGAGCGGAAGTATTGTTCAATGCATAAGACGGCTGAAGTTAATCAAGACATTAGAGAACTTTGCGTAGCTAAATATCAACCAGATAAATTATGGAATTTTGTTGATGAAATCAACAAGAGCACAACTGTTGAAAAAGTTGAGGAGGAATGGGAAGCGATTGCCACCAATATTGGCCTTGACATTGACAAGATAAAGCAATGCCAAGCGGAAGAAGGGACGGCTTTGTTGGACCGAGAAATAGAGTTGACGGGACAGGAATATTTGGTTCAAAATCCAAGCAGGCATCAAGAAAACGGAGAATACAAGACCAAAGAGAGCATTCAAGGATCGCCAACCTTAGTTATTAATGGAATGATTTATGACGGAGAGAAAAGCACAAAAGGATATCAGGAAGCTATTTGTGCGGCTTTCGAAAATGTTCCTTCTGCCTGCGCTCAAGAAGTAGAAAGCAATGGGGACAGCGGGGGAGAGCCGGCGGGAGTTTGCGAATAAATTTATACTAGAAAAGTGAAAAAGCAATTAACTTTTCCAGAAAGTCAAGATATTCTTCGCCAATACAATATTCCTATTGTTCCTTCGAGAGTATTTAGAACCGAAAAAGCAGGGCGGGCTTTTTTCTCGAAGATGGAGAAACCAGTCGTTTTGAAACTTACTTCACCGCAAATTTCTAATCGGACCGAACAAGGGGCAGTCTATCAGAATATTGAGAAGAAGGCTGAATTCCAAAAGGCCTATCGAGAATTAAAAAAGTTAGGCGAACAAGAAAAAATCACCGGTAGTTTTTTGCTCCAAAGAATGCGGGAAGGAATTGAATTAGGAATTGGAGCCAAGCGAGATCTTCAATTTGGTCCGGTGGTAATGTTCGGACTGGGAGGAATTTTCATTGAAGTAATGAAGGATGTAAGTTTTCGAGTGGCTCCTTTTTCGAAGCAGGAAGCTTTATCAATGATCAAGGAGATTAAGGGGTATCCTCTCTTAAAGGGTTTTCGGGGAGGATTTTCAGTTAAGCTAGAGAAATTAGGAAAGATCCTGACCAATCTTTCTTCGCTAATGATTGAAAACCCGGCGATTCAAGAGATAGATCTTAACCCGGTTATCGCTCAAGGAATCAAGGCAGAAGTAGTTGATGTTAAAATAATTGTTGATGATGAAAAATCTTAAGTCCCTATTTAATCCTCGTTCAGTTGCTTTAATCGGAGCAACCGATCGTCCTCGGTCAGTCGGGTTAGGCGTCGTTAATAATTTATTGGTCGGGCGCAAGCAACGAAAGATATATTTTATTAATCCCTACCGAAAAAAAGTTAAAGGAATATCTACTTATCCTTCGGTTCTTGATGTTTCCGGAAAAGTTGATTTAGCTATTATTGCTGTTCCCGGAAAGGTTGTTTTAGAAGTAGCTCGTCAATGTGTTCAGAAAAAAGTGGGAGCGGTGATTATTATTTCTTCTGGGTTTGCGGAAGCCGGAAAGGCAGGAAAACAGCGCCAGAAGAATTTATTAAAAATTTTTCAATCAACCCAAATTCCTCTTCTTGGGCCGAACTGTCTAGGCATCATCAGGCCGAAGTCCAAGCTAAATGCTTCTTTTGCTCCGACAATGCCGAAAGCGGGGAAGATCGCTTTTGTTTCTCAATCGGGGGCAATTCTTGATTCGATTATTGATTATTCGACGAAATATAATTATGGATTTTCCCATTTAATTTCTTCCGGCAATGAGACTGATCTGTCGATCGCTGATTTTGTTCGTTATTTAGGGGACTGCAGTGATGTCGAAGTTATTGCTCTTTATATAGAAGGGATAGAGCAGGGCCGAAAGTTCATGGAAATTGCCAAGAAAGTTAGTTGCCGCAAGCCAATCGTTGCTTTAAAAGCCGGACAAACCAGAAAAGGGCAACAAGCAGCTCTTCTCCACACAGCGGCTTTGGCGGGATCAGCTCAGATTTATCAAGCTGCTTTCAAGCAAAGCGGAGTAAAATTAGTCGATACCTTAGAAGAAATGTTGGACGTTATCCGCGTTCTAGCTTGGAAGCCCAGAATAGCTAACGGGATAGGAATAATAAGCAATGCCGGGGGGATGATAGTTTTAGCAACTGATTATTCAGAGCAAGCAGGAGTAAAAAT
>CAZEHI010000008.1:0-4256 GCA_964512355.1 uncultured Candidatus Saccharibacteria bacterium
AAAGAATAAGAGAGAATGTAGCAATAGAAGTGAGTGGTTTACAAACATATTTCTTGTTCGTCAAGATTTTAGGTGATTTTCCTCGTCACAAAAAATGGGCCGATAAACAGAGAGAGCTCATTGATAGATATGTTAGAGAAT
Source organism: uncultured Candidatus Saccharibacteria bacterium (assembly GCA_964512355.1). Taxonomy (GTDB): domain Bacteria; phylum Patescibacteriota; class Minisyncoccia; order Minisyncoccales; family UBA1441; genus CAZYFS01. The sequence goes on from CAZEHI010000008.1 coordinate 142, forward strand.
TTTCCTGTGTAGAATGGAGCGACTATGGCACAATCGATATCCATTTCAATAATATTATAGATTCGCTTAGAGAGGTAGAAGAATTGAAAACAATCAAAGAAGATGAAACTTATGCTAATCTCTTGCCTCTTTTAAACGAGATTACCACGGCTAGAGAAAAATTATTTATGTATGGCAAAGATAAATTGAACAAGATGGAATGGATGATTCTTTTGTTCCTTACCGGAATCCTTGTTTTCTCTTTGTTAATAATCCGGACTCCAGGATTCTCCTCTTTATTTCTATCAGGGACCCTGGTTTCAACTTTGATCATCCTCATGTTAATTCTGAGAGATCTAAATGACCTGAGCTTTGGAGAGGAGATGGTATCATTTGAACCTTACGAAACTATTTTTGATGTAATAGGCAAACCCCGTTTTTATCTTAAGAGAGACATTGAAAGAAAGCGTGTTGTTCCTCCAAAAGGGATAAAATATAGAATAGGCGATTGATTTTTTATAACTCAGAAGTTATCAAGCGTAACCATATGGAAGACGGAAAAATATTCTGGATATATGGTATCCTTCAAAACCTTTCTTTGACTGGTATTATTTTTCTCCTCTTTCATTCATTAAACGTAATTAATAGGGTTAATATAATTGGATTAGGCACCTAGATTACAAGAAATCTTTTATTCCCGGGGTTCTTGTTAATTGTCGAGTCTATTATATATTCAAAGGAATAATTTGAAGTTAAGAACTAAAACTAAAAGGCGGGGGAGAATCATGTGTGATTCGGTGACACTTCGTCTTTTGTATTTTATTAAGTCACCGAACAGGGTTCTAACATTGTTCTTTCTTTAGAATCAACAAAAAATTATCAAAGAGAGATTTATGTTCAAATAATTTTATGGGCAAAAGAGAAAAAACAATATTAACTACAATTAAAGAATTTGCTAATAAATTGCCAAAGTTTCCCGATGGAAGAATTAATTATTCAAATTCTGATACTGCTCCGGTGATAACTGTCTTTGTGAAATATCAAGACAAGATTCTTTTATTAAAACGGAGTAATGAAGTCCGGGTCTATCAAGGAAAATGGAATACTGTTGCTGGTTATCTGGATGAACCTAAATCTCTTCGGGAGAAAGCGATGGAGGAAATTCAAGAGGAGTTGGGGATTAGCGAAGACAATATCCTACTGTTTCGTGTTGGAGAATCCTATAAATTTACTGACGCCAAAGTAAGTAAAACCTGGATAGTTTATCCCGTTTTAATAGAATTGAAAAATAAACCAGATATAAAATTAGATTGGGAGCATACTGAATACAAATGGATCAAGACGGAGAAATTGAGAAAGTTTGATATAGTTTCTAAGCTTGATAAGGGCTTGGAAAATATATCTAAGTATAAAAGGCGATTGGGGAGAAGGTAGTACGTTGACAATCTAAAGCGTTTTTTGTTGTTTTGAAGTAAATTCTAAATGGTTGACTTTTGATGGTATATAAATTATAATATTGCCGAAACTCAATCTCAAAGGAGGGCATAATGGTTGGATTATTAGGATCTACGGCAACAGCACTGGGTATCCTTTCGCCGGCGTTTGAAAAGCTGTTTGAGTATAGTGGAAGACGGGGGTTTCATTTCGTCATCCTCGACCCGAATGTTGAGAGATGGGAGGTAAACGGAGATGTTGAGAAGGCAATTCTCCGAGATGGTTTCATCGGGGAAGATGATGGCGAACACGACTATCGCAGAATCGCTCTTTCGAAAGTGGAACAAGCGTGGAAAACAAGAATGCCCAACATTTTTGTTCAGTCGTCGGCGCCAGTTTTCCTCAGTTATGATGATACGCCGTACTACGGATCCTTCATCTATAACGGGCTTATTGTTGCAGCTAGCGGGCTTCAGCCTTGGTTCGATGAATTGGTCTTGATGTGGATAGCGTGTACTGTTCAACAGGTGCATCAGCATTATCGACAGAAGTGGATCGCTCAATACCCCGAGGAGGATTTCTTCTTATAAGGAGGTATTTTTTCGAGGCGGGGTAGCCCTTAGGTTTTACCCCGCCGCACGTTTTTTTTAATAAAGTACAGAACACTTTTGGGAATACTATTAAGAATAATATTTCGATCAACTCATTTAAAGAAAAGCTTAAATTAAATAATTATCTTAAAAAATGAAAAAACTAACTATAGTCATCATTATAATTGCAATTTTAATTGGTGCAGGAATAAGCTATCAAGCCTTTTTCAAGAAAGGAGAAGTGAAATTTTCAGTAGCCGTAGCAGAAATTAGCGATATAACAGAAAAGGTTTCGGTGACTGGAAGTTTGGTTCCTCTCCAAAGAATTAATCTAGGACCAAAAATTCAGCAAGAAGTCAAAGAGATTTTGGTTGAAGTTTCAGACAAAGTAAAAAAGGGAGAATTACTAGTTCAATTAAATGAGAAAGATGCTTTAATTCAAATAGATAAGAACAAGGCTAGCTTAAATAGTGTTAATCAAGAGATAAATCTTTTAAAAGTTAAGATAGAAAACGCCGAACAGGATTTAGAAAAAGTAGAACAAACTGCTGCCGAAAATACAAGCAAGGCTGAAGCAGGCCTAGAAGAGGCAAGAACTAATTTAGAAACCAAGCAGCAGAACCTAAAGGATGTCGGAGAAGTTGAAAACAATGAATTAAAACAATCCTATGAAGATGCTCTTGCTGTTTTACGGGGGACTTATCTTCAGGTGGACAATGCTTATTGGGCGGTAGAATTAATCCAAAGAACTTATTTTTATCGAAATGATCAGGAAGGTTGCCGAGTTAAAAGAGAAGAGCGTCAGATAGAACTGGACAAAGAGAATATTTATTCTGTCTTAGAAATAGCTCAAGAAACAGAAAGCAGCAATGATATTGACGAAGCTCTTTCTGAAACAGAATTAAAATTAGATGAAATCTATCAATCGCTATCGGAGATTAGAGAAATTTGTGGGCAAACCAATTACTATTATACAGTTGCTGATGCCGACAAGACCATATTGGACACTCAAAAAAGCAATATAGATACGGCAATTTCTGATTTAATTTCAGCGAAGCAAGATATAGAAAGTCAAGAAGTTTCCGGTCATAAAAATGTAAATAGTGCTCAAGCGACGTTAGATATTGCCCAATCGCAACTAGGTAGCGCCGATAGCAATTTAAGTTACGTTGAAATCCAAGGGCAACAACAGGTAACTCAAGCTCAATCAAAGATAAAACAGTTGCAACAAGAACTAATATTAAAAGAGTCAAATTTAGAAGTTTCCAAAGCAAATTTGGCTCAAGCTCGAAAAGGACTAGAAGATACTAGCCTTAAAGCACCAATGGCCGGCACGATTACCCAAGTGAATATTGAGCAAGGAGAAACAGCCAAACCAGGAGTTGTTGTCGTTTCCATGATTCCCGAAAAGAAATATAAGATAGAGGTTGATATCTCCGAGGTCAACATTGGGAAAATCAAGGAAGGCAGTTTAACGGAAGTAGAATTTGACGCATTTCCTAACGAAACTTATCAAGGGCAAGTTGATAAAATTCATCCGGCAGAAATTGTAAAAGAAGGAGTTATTTATTATCGAGTAGAAGTTTTATTAGATGAATATCCAGAGAAGCTAAAGTCCGGCTTTACCGCTAATTTAGATATTATTGTTGGCCAGCGGGAGAACGTAATAACAGTTCCTTATGTTGCCGTAAAGGAAGACGAACAAGGAAAGTATGTAAAAATTGTAGAGAATAACGAAGTCAAGGAGGAAAGAAGGGTAGAAATAGGATTGGGGAGCGATACGAGAATAGAAATTAGAGAAGGATTAGAGCAAGGAGAAGAAGTGGTTCTTTATGAAGAAAATTAATTTTATGATAGAGGTAAAAAAACTGAAAAAGGAATATTGTTCTAATTCCGTTGTAACTCCTGTCTTAGAGGATGTTAGTTTTAATGTGGGGCAAGGAGAATTTGTGGCCATTGTAGGAACTTCTGGTTCGGGCAAATCAACTCTGTTGAATATTATCGGGCTTCTTGATAGTCCCACTGCGGGGGATTACTTAATTGACGGGAAGCAAGTAAATGATATTAGCAAAGATGAGATGGCTCAGATTAGAAATCAAAAAATAGGATTTG
>CAZEHI010000008.1:4266-10106 GCA_964512355.1 uncultured Candidatus Saccharibacteria bacterium
TTGCCGCGGACTTCAGTTTTAGAAAATGTCATCTTGCCGACTATTTATAATCCCGACATCAAAAGAAAAGGAGCCGAACAAAAAGCCAGAGAGCTTTTAGAGAAAGTAGATTTGTCTCATCGTTTAAATAATCGTCCTAATGAACTTTCGGGAGGAGAATCTCAGCGAGTTGCTATTGCTCGAGCCTTGATTAACAATCCATCTTTAATCTTAGCCGATGAACCAACGGGGAATCTGGGCTATAAAAATACCAAGCCGATAATGAACATTTTTAAAAAACTTAACAAAGGAGGGCATACTATTCTTTTGGTAACTCATTCTAAGGACATAGCTTCTTATGCTTCTAGAATTCTGCATCTTACTAAAGGAGTAATTAAAGAGGAATTGCCTCCTTCTTTTGGTCATAAAAAAGGCGGCGAAGAGTAAGATTAGACAATAATTATGGTCAATGTTTTTTTGGTGGTAAGAAGCGCTTTCAAAGATTTAGCGGCAAATAAAATGCGGTCTTTTTTAACTATGCTGGGTATTATTATCGGGATTTCTTCAGTAATTTTAGTAATGGCTATCGGCGCCGGAGCCCAGCAATTAATCGTTTCTCAAGTTACCAGCATGGGAACAAATATTATTGGAATATTGCCGGGAAAATCTGAAGCAGGAGGGATGCCAATTTCCGCAATGGGGATAACAATTACTTCTTTAAAGAAGGAAGATGCGGAAGCGATAAGAGGTCTCCCTCACATTAATGCCGCCTGCCCTTATGTAACGGGGAGAGATACTGTTTCTTATGGAAAAGAAGCGAAGATTTTAGATCTAATCGGAGTTTCGCCGGATTACATTGAAGTCGAGGAAATTTCTGTCGAGAAGGGTTATTTTTTTAATTGGGAACACCAATCTAGCTTTTCTCGCGTTGCTGTCTTGGGTCATGCAGCGGCCCAGGAATTATTTAAGGAGGCAGATCCTCTTTCCGAGAAGATTAGAATTAAAGGAAGATCCTTTAAGGTGATTGGGGTATTGAAAGAAAGAGGGAACACATTCTTTGGAAATGTTGATAGCCAGATTTTTATACCGGCAACAACTGTTCAGAAAGATTTGTTGGGTATCAATTATGTTAATTATATCCGGGCAAAAGCGGTTGATGGTGCGGAAATGGAATATGCAAAAACGGAAATAAAAGAACTTCTCCGCCACCGGCATAACATAGAAAGCGTCGAGAAAGATGATTTTACTGTCCGGAGCATGGAACAAATGTTAAACATTTTAGGAGAAGTTACTGGGGCTATCCAGGCTTTTCTGGTTCTGGTAGTGGCCATTTCTTTATTGGTGGGAGGGATAGGAATCATGAATATTATGTTGACGACTTTATCGCAAAGGATAAGAGAGGTAGGACTGAGAAAAGCTTTAGGAGCAAAGGATAAAGACATTTTCCTTCAGTTCCTGGCAGAAAGCAGTCTTCTTACTTTGATCGGAGGTTTATTGGGTATTATTTCGGGAGTTGGTTTAGGAATAATTATTGCTTACTTAATTAGGCTGTTTACCGGCCTTGCCTGGCATTTTCTAATTTCTCCCGGGCAGATTATTTTGGCAGTCGGGGTGGCCCTAATCATCGGAATAGTTTTTGGCCTTTATCCGGCCCGGAAGGCCGCAAAGTTAAATCCAATCAAAGCCCTTCGTTACGAATAAAATGTTTATCAGAGAATCTATAAAAATTGCTTTACTAAACTTTAGACGGCACAAAGCACGGACTTTTTTGTCGATACTAGGAATTGTTATCGGAATACTTTCCGTATCTCTAATCTTGTCTTTGGGCCAGGGGGTAAAAGGGTATGTAACTGGTCAAATAACGGCATTTGGAACTGATATTATCGACATCGCTACAAAAATTCCTGATAAGAGCATGATGGGGAGCGCGACTTCGATGGTTCAGGGAATAACAGTGACTAGTTTGAAAAAAGAAGATTTTGAGGCAATAGCTAAATTTGACTTTGTAACCAGTCAAACTTCTTACAATCTTGGATCGGCTTGGGCCAGTTATCGAGGGGAGGAAAACGACACTCTTTTGTTTGTCGTATCTTGCCAATACATAAACATTGATGAACAGGCAAAAATAGCGGAAGGCCGTTTTTATACTGAGCAGGAGGGAAAGGCATCTCAGCGAGTGGTAGTTTTAGGCAAAGATGTGAAGAGGAATTTATTCGGCGAACAGCCGGCAATTGGAAAATCAATTAAGATTAAAGGACAGGCCTTTAAGGTCATTGGAGTTCTTCAAGAAAGGGGGCAAATGGCGGGGTTTAATTATGATAATCTTGCAATGATTCCTCTGAAGACTGGACTCAAGACTCTATTGGGAGTTGATTATGTGATAGAAGGATTGGTAAAAATAAAACCGGGCACGGATATGTCACTTGCTGTTTCCAGGATAGAATCTTTACTGAGGCGGAGACATAACATTTCTGATTCAAGCAAAGATGATTTCCAGGTAATGAGCATGACTCAAGTATTAGAAATTGCCCAAGATATTACCATGGCCCTAAATATGCTTTTGATATTTTTGGCGGGTATTTCCCTTTTAGTGGGAGGAGTGAGCATTATGGATGTTATGTTGGCGTCTTTATCAGAGAGAATGCAGGAAGTAGGGCTGAGAAAAGCCCTCGGGGCTACTGATAAAAATATCAAATATCAGTTTTTGGTAGAATCTGCCCTCTTAACCAGCATTGGCGGGATCATTGGGGTAATGTTGGCTTTCATGTTTACTTTAGGCTTGGGTCTTGTAATGCAAGAATTAGGAATGGGATGGAAAATAAGCTTCCCCTTGCAGGGAGCAGCTCTGGCTTTGTTAATTTCAATAGGAATAGGCTTCTTGTTTGGCTTATATCCGGCCCGCAAAGCCGCTCAATTGGAACCTATTATGGCTCTGCAAAAGGAGTAAGATGGGAACTTCAAATTGTATATAAAAAGTGTTAGGGTTAAACATAAGTAAAGACATTATGCAATCTATGAATAACAAAACTTTAAAAAATTTAAGAGAAGATTTGGTGGGAGAATTAGGAGCTATTAATCAATATCAAGAACACATAGATGAAATTGAAGACGAAGAGGTCAAAAAAGTTTTAGGCCATATTAGAGATGATGAAAAAGAACATTTTGCTGAATTGGCAAAGATTATTAGAAAATTAGACGAAACCCAAGAAGAAAAATTTCAAAAAGAAGAACTTTAAAATAAGTTCTAACATTGCTCTTTCCCGAATTGGCACATAAAAACAGAGGCTCTTGCCCCTGTTTTTGCCTTATGCTTGCTTATAGCAAGAAAACTATGCTTGGGAAGGAATTGCGGAAAGATAGGTAAATTGATTTACAAAAATACGTTTATGCTATAACATAAGATTGTTAATGAGAATTGTTTTCATTAACGAGAATCTTTGGAGGAGGGCCTGAGAATTTTCTCAGGGCAAGAACAAAAGCGCTATGGTGGCCAAAAAGGAGGCTAACATGCGCAGCGTACTTTCTGGAGGCTTCGTTCCATAGTTCCCCAACGCTGAACATGGTTCGGTTTAGCAAATTTCGAAATGGAATTTGCACTCCAACTAATCCTAGGGATGTCAGCTTTATTGGCATCCCTAGAAGACATTAAAAAGCAAATAATTTAACTGCGTGAAAATATATTTTGCGACACATGCAACCTCGAAAGATAATGAAGCAGGAATAGCTTCTGGATGGAAAGATGTTGAGCTTTCTGAACTTGGTCTCAAACAAGCAAAAGAATTAGGGAGGAGATTCAAAGATATCAAATTGGATTTGATATGCTGTTCTGACTTACAAAGAGCAAAAGATACAGTAGAAAATGCTTTTAAAGATAAGAATATACCAACAATAATAGACAAGAGATTAAGAGAACTTAATTATGGAGACTTTAATGGGAAATCGTCAGAAGAAGTGGGGTGGATGAAGCCCGAAAGAATTAAAAAGCCTTTTCCTAATGGGGAAAGTTATAAACAAGCGATGACGAGAATCCATAATTTCTATAATGAGTTAGGGCAAAAATACTCCGGTAAAATAGTTTTAATAGTAGGTCATAGAGCTACGCAGTTCGGCTTGGATACATTGATAAACGGGAAAACTTTAGAACAATGCCTGTCTGTACCGTTCAAATGGCAGCCATATTGGGAATATAATTGGCAATAGAAACATCGAAAAGACACTGGTCTTTCTTTGTTATTAAAAATCTTTAGGAATAAGAAATTTTTGAGTTTATTGCTTGACAAGTGTAATTCAACTGTATTACAATTAGAGTATATTAATTAATAAAGATACATGCGTCAAGTATTAAGCTTATCTCTTGCTCAAAAAACTGCTAAGAAGGTTAAAGGGATGGCAAAAAAGAGAGGATTTGCCTCGGTGAGTGCCTATATTAAGCACTTAATTGATTTAGATAAAGATTTAATTTCGGAGATAGAACTCTTAGATTCAATTGAGCAGGCCAGAAAAGAATATAAAACGGGAAAGACTATATCGGCAAAATCAATGGCAGATCTCGTATGATAGTTAAAAATATCTGCTATTCTAAGAAGTTTATCAAAGAGCTAAGATCTTTGCCGAAGAAGATAATTACTTTAGCGGTTAGGAAAGAAAAAATCTTTAGAAAAAATCCTCTGCATTCCTCATTAAGATTACACGAGTTGCATGGCAAATTTGAAGGAATTTGGTCTATTTCTATAACAAGCAATTATCGAATTATTTTTGAGCGTATGCCCAATGGAGACATTTTATTTATTTCTATTGGCAGGCATGATATTTATAAATATTTATAACTTTCCAGCATCGAAACTGGCAGACCGAGAATGCAACGAAGAAGACGTTTTGGTTCTGAAAAAGTGGGATCCCGAAACCAAAGAGTATACTGACAGAGTGCTTGAAAAAGAAGTAACTTATTATTTTATTTAGATAAAGCACTGCATTTACAAAGGCAATGTTCAATGATAAATTAATAAAAGAGCCTAAATCTTTATTTATAATATGAAAACTATAATCTCAAATCCCCAGAACTTTAAAAGATTAAAGGCGCAAATAAAAAAAGCGAGCTATCAAAATTTACATATTCTCTCTGATTTTGACAGAACCTTAACCTATGGGGCCATCGATGGAGTTAAAACCTTTTCTATTATTTCTATGCTTAGAGATGGTAATCATTTAGCAGCCGGATATGCCGAAAAAGCTCATAGGTTATTTGATAAGTATCATCCCATTGAAATAGATCCGAACATTCCTTTATCTGAGAAAAAAAGAGCAATGCAAGAATGGTGGAAAACTCACGATAGACTATTAATAGAATCAGGATTATCTAAATCAGATTTGGAGGATATTGTTAAGAATGGTCATGTTAAATTTAGAGAGGGGATCCCCGAGTTTTTAGATTTCCTTTATGAAAAGAACATCCCTTTAGTTATTCTTTCGGCAAGCGGTTGCGGTGATGCAATCCAATTATTTTTTCAGAATATTGGAAAGGATTATCCTAATATTTTCTATGTGACAAACAAATTTAATTGGGACGAGAACGGAAAAGCAGTTTCAATAAAGGAACCGATAATCCATTGCCTAAATAAAGATGGAATAATCTTAGAAAAGATTCCAGGAGTTTACGAAGCAATCAAAAACAGAAGAAATGTTATTTTAATAGGAGATAATCTTGAAGATTTGGAGATGATTAAGGGTTTTGATTATTCTAATTTATTAAAAAGCAGTTTCTTGAATCCTAATTATGACGAATCAAGAGAAGATCATGAAAAGAACTTTGATGTAGTCTTAGAAGGGGATGGAGATTTTAATTTTATAAATACTTTGATTAG
>CAZEHI010000009.1:0-9037 GCA_964512355.1 uncultured Candidatus Saccharibacteria bacterium
ATATGGACTCTCGGGCCCTACTAACCTGTTATCCCCGGGGTAGCTTTTATCTGATAATCTTCCGCATTTCTACAAATGACGGTCGGTTCACTAAGTTCCTCTTTCGAGACTGCGCGGCATAGCCGCCTTGCAGTAAGGCTGACTTGTGGCTTTATCCTACCGCTCCGATTTCCATCCGGAGCTAGTCAACCTTTAAACGCCTCCGTTACCTTTTGGGAGGCAAGCGCCCCACTTAAACTAACCCCCAGACACTGTTTTGGTTGTTTTTAAAGCAACCCAATTAGAACCAAGATTATAGAAGGATGGTGTTTCATTGGCGACTCCCTTTCGCCCAAAAGCGAAAGTTCAAAGTCTCCCATCTACGCTACGCAACTATAGCCAAGGGCCAATATCTGGATATAGTAAAGCTCCCGGGGTCTTTCCGTCTAGCCGTTGGTAACCGGCATCTTCACCGGTATTGCATTTTCACCGGGCACCTCGTTGAGACAGTTCTCCGATCGTTACGCCTTTCATGCGGGCCTGAACTTACCAGGCAAGGGATTACGCTACTTTAACACGGTTAGAGTTACCGCGGACGTTTACTGGGGCTTCACCCGGTCGGCCCTCCTTTAAGAGGAAGACTGCCAAGATTAACCTTCCAGCACTGGTCAGGCGTCAGCCTCTATACATCCTCTTACGAGTTAGCAGAGACCTGTGTTTTTGATAAACAGTTGCTAGAGAGTCGTTTGCTGTGCCCTGTAAATAAATACAGGGAGTTCTTATTGCGAACTTACGAACACTAATTTGCCGAGTTCCTTAACGAGATTTTACCCGTACACCTTGGCACTCTTACGCCTGCCGACTTGTGTTAGATTGCGGTACGGAATCCATTAGCTAGAATAGTTGAGATTTTTCCAGGAAGGATGCTCGCGAAAATTCCCTTTTCCGAAGAAAAGGATTTCTCTTAACCTTGGACGAATCCTCAATTAATCGACCTAAATCCAATAATAGGCTTTCGTTACTACCCTTCGTCGTCTCAAGTTTAGCTAATAGATGGGCGGGAATATTAACCCGCTGTCCATCGGCTACCCCTTTCGGGTTGACCTTAGGACCGCCTAACCCTTGGATGACAACCATTGCCAAGGAAACCTTCGGCTTTCGGTGTTCAGGTTTCTCACCTGAATTGTGGTTACTCGTGCCAACATTCTCACTTCCCCAAGCTCCACCATTGCTTCCGCAATGACTTCAACGCTAGAGGAACGCTTCCCTACCGACGGAATAAATTCCGCCCCATATCTTCGGTATTGAACTTGAGCCCCGTTAAATCTTCGGCGCCAAATTTCTTAACTGGTAAGCTATTACGCACTTCTTAGAGGACAGCTGCTTCTAAGCAAACCTTCCAGCTATCTAAGAAACTCGACCACCTTTCCCACTTAGATCAATTTAGGGACCTTAGATGATGGTCTGGGCTGTTTCCCTTTTGACTATGGAGCTTAGCCCCCACAGTCTGACTACCCAACTCATAGTTTTAAGCATTCGGAGTTTGGTTGGAAAAGGCGGGCGAACCCAACCAGATCCATCCAGTGCTCTACCTCTTAAAATCAGCATTGGACGCTAGTCCTAAAACTATTTCGGGAAGAACCAGCTATTCCCAAGCTCGATTGGCTTTTCACCGCTTACCACAGCTCATCCTATGATTTTGCAACATCAACAGGTTCGGACCTCCTTTCGAGATTAATCGAAATTCATCCTGGCCATGGCAAGATCGCTTGGCTTCGGGTCTTACTTGTACTACTAAATTCGAGCTATTAACCCTCGCTTTCACTACGCCTTTTGAAATAACATCATTAGGCTGGCAATACAAATAAACTCGTTGGCTCGTTCTGCAAAAAGCACCCCGTCACCCTGATAAATCAGAGCTCCGAGTCTTTGTAGGCAAAATGGTTTCAGGTTTTATTTCAACGCCCTCATCGGGCTGCTTTTCACCTTTCCCTCACGGTACTAGTTCACTATCGGTGGCATTGAGTATTTAGCTTTTCCCGGTAGTCCGGGATGTTTCCTGCTGGGTTTACTTTTCCAACAGTACTCAGGTAAAATATCAAAAAAACAAAATTATTTTCGTTTACCGGGCTATCACCTTCTTTGGCTCTTCTTTCCAGAAGATTCAACTAACATTTCGTTTTTCCTTAATGATAATTCCCTACAACCCTTTCAATTGAACAAATGTTCTAATTGAAAGTTTGAGCTTTTTCCCTTTCGCTCGCCGCTACTAAGGAAATCCCTTACGGTCTCTTTTCCTCCGCTTACTGAGATGTTTCACTTCAGCGGGTTCGCTGCTCTTCAATGAAGAGCTGTCCTGATATAACTCAAGACGGGTTGCCCCATTTGGAAATCTCCGGATCAAAGGTTGCTACACACCTCCCCGAAGCTTATCGCAGTTAAGCTACGTCCTTCATCGCCTCAATGTCCCAAGGCATCCACCATTTGCCCTTAATTAAGTAACCTTTCAATCTTTTATTTGGCTAGTAATTAATGACTATTATGTTTACTTTCATAAACTTGTAAAGAACTTCATTTAATCAAAAAAGTCGCTTCTAACAGCGACTAGATCCTCTCTAATTATAAAGAGAATTATCTAATCGCCTTTTTTGAGAAAATGAGATGCTTTTGTTCGCATGTGTCAATCATTTTAGCAACAGTGATTTTTTTGTCAACTATTTAATTTAACTTTAAGGGTTTTAAATTAAAACAAAGTTCGAGTAAAAAATTGCTCGAACTTTGCCTTAACCTTTTAAATTATCAGAAAATTTACTCCGAAAATTTTTCTTCATCTTTCTTCTCAGCCGAAGAGTCTCCTTTTGGTTCTTCTGGCCTTGAAAATGTTTCTGGCTTGAATCCCGGCTGCGTTTCTTTCTTTTGTCTTTTCTTGGACGATAGAAAATATTGTCCTATTAATAAGACAACAACTACTGCCGCGATTATCCAAACAATTGTAGTAATTTCCATAAAGTAGTTTTGAGTTAAAAATTATTATGACCTTTCTTTTCCCTAGTATAATTTATCCCCTAAAAAAATCAACCCAAAATTATTATTGTCGACAATTAGAGCCAATCAATTAATATTTTAGAATCTTCTTAAGATCTCAAAGCGTATTATTGTCCCCTTGACAGAACTTAAACATTGTATTATCATAAAAGTGAGCAAAATCCGATTGCGTTTTCTGAAGGATGCAACAAAGAAAAAAGGAGGAAAAAAATGCGATGGAATCCGCAGAGTAGACAAGGAAGGAGGGAAATAGGATTGATTCCTCTGACTCCGCAGATGCGGCGGAAGCGCCGAAACGCAGCAAGATTACTCGGCATTTCTTCAAGGAGGCTTAGAAGAACTTTCCTGTCGAGGTCAGGAATTCGTTTCCTGACAAGAGGAGGAAAATAACCAAAGCCGGAGGTTCTAGAAAAACAGATCTAGCCTCCGGCCCAACTTTTATTCGGAAAGATTTTCTAAGCCAGCTTTTGAAAAAGAAAAAAGCGATAAGAAGTTCTAATCCTTAAGCAAAATTATCTTGGCCCCATTGATATATATCGCCGGCTCCAATAATCGCTAATATATCATTATCCCTTATCTTTTCTTTCAAATGTTCTTTCACTTTATCCAAGGGAAGATAAATGACCGAAGCTTCGCCGATTGCTTCAACTAGTTTTTGTATTTTAACCTTTTTTTGAATTTCTTCTTTCTCTCGACCAGGAACATTATAAATATCAGTAATAATAAGTTTCTGAAAACAAGGAGGAATTGATTTCGCCAAAGCCCGAATAGTTTTGATAAAATCTTTTTGGAGATAAAAAGTTCTTTGACTTTGATGAGGCTGGAAGATAGCCCAAATCTTTTGGTCGGGAAAAGTGCTTTCTTCAACCGCTTCTAAAAAAACCTTAAGCTCAGTTGGATGATGGGCAAAATCATTGATTAAAATTAAAGATTTTCCGCCGACCTTTGTTTTCTTTTTCTCAAATCTCCGCCAGGCCCCTTGATATTTCGAAAGGGCGCGAAGGGAAATTTCTTTTGGGATTTTTAAAACTCCGGCGGCGCTTACAGCCGCCAAAGCATTTTCTAAATTATATTTTCCGGGAACCTTCAAAACTTTCCTTAAGTCTTGAACAATTGCTTGATTAAGAGAAAAACCAATTTCTTCTTTTAATTCTTTTCTCTCCCCTTCTCTTAACTTCTCGATGTTCTTGTCTTTCTGATTATAAATAAGACTTCCTGATCTCGGCAAGCGGTTAACATACTGTTTAAATGTTTCAATAGTATCATCAATGCTTTTATAGTAATCCAAATGATCTTCTTCAATATTGGTCAAGACAATGATTTGCGGCAAATAGTTAAGAAAAGCGGCTTTGTATTCATCAGCTTCAATAAGCAGATATTGACTTTTCCCTTTTCGAAAATTTGTTCCGCCGAATTCGCTTAACTTTGTTCCTAGAAAAACAGTGGGGTCCAAACCGGCTTCAATTAAAATTAAAGCCAGCATCGCTGTTGTCGTGCTTTTCCCATGCGTTCCCGAAACAGCAATCGTGAAATATTCTTTTGTTAATTTTCCCAAAGCCTGCGGATAACTCAAAACTTCCAATTGAGGGTTGATTTTTTGAAGTTGTTTGGCTTTTTTTAATTCTAGATTGCTTTCGGAAACAGCCAGACTGTAAACTATTCGATCAACAGGATCAGGAACATGTTGAGCTTGCTGAGAGCCAAGCTTAATCTCGGCTCCTGATTTTTTTAATCCCTCAATTATTTTAGAGTTGGTTAAGTCTGATCCGCTGACTTCGTCGCCATTGTTTAAGCAATACTGGGCCAGGGCGGAAACGCCAAGGCCGCCAATGCCGATGAAATGTATTTTCATTATTATTCTTCTTTAAGTTTCGCTGTTTCGCAGATAATATACTCTGGCCCCTGCTGATGAAGCTTGCTTTCCATTACCGAGAATTCAGTCACCGGCACTGTAATATCAACTTTCTCTTGAATTTTCGGGACTTCTTCCGGTTCCATTTTCCGCCATTCCCATTTCCGAATTCGACCTAAAGTAATATGAGCCTGGAAGTTCTTTCTTCCTCCTCCGGCTCCCGGGAAATAAAGACGATGCTCCGTCAAAACATCTTTCAGATCGTTTTGCAAAGAGATGATTTCACTGTTTGATTCTCCGACAAGACAAATACGAAAAGGAGGATTTTTTTGAGGAGGAGCGTATCTTATTTGATTAAATTTTAAATTAAAAAGAGAATGCCGTTGGGCCACATCGTGAATAAGCTGGCATATCTCCCCTACTTTCGCATCAGGCGACTGGCCAATAAACAACAAAGTGACATGGTAATTGTCTCGATTAGTCCATTTAACCGGAAGATTAAGCCAATTATCATGATAACGCCAAAGTTGATCTTTTAACTTTGACGAGACATTAATAGCGATAAAGATTCTTCTTTGATGCATAATAAAAACTATGAGTTTGACAAAGCTAACAAAATACTTAAAATAGAGTTAATTACTTTTAGGTAAGTGCACTCTACATTATAAAAGGAGGAGGAGAAAAATGAAAGGGCAAAAACATTGGTTAGGAGTTTTTTGTGACCTTCTAACGATTAGCCGAATCTTCTTCGGTCTGGGGATCGGACTTAGTGGTCCTTATTTAGGCCCCGCCAGCTCAAGAATTGTTTTAACGCTTCTATTGGCTGGCTGGTCAACGGACATTCTCGACGGGCATATTGCCCGGGCTATTAACAAGCCAAAGACCTGGATTGGCGAAAATGAAATTCTCTTTGATAGCTTCATGATTATGGGAACAGTAAGCTATCTAAGTTATACTCACTTTCTCCCGATCTGGATGGGGGTCGCCTACAATACAATTTTGTTCATCTTGGTTATTAGCCGGGCCAGCTACGCAAAAATCTTTCCAGTTGAGTCTTTAGGAGCAATAGCAACGATACCGTTGTTGATTTATGCGGAAGAAACATTGTTTTCCATGTATATCGTTGTTATCTGGGGAACCGTTGCCCTCGTTTATGATTGGCCGCGGGCAATGACCTTGGCGAGAATATGGAAAAAGACTCTAATTGCTAAATCCCAGGCCCTTGAACAAATCTCTCCTCGCAATGTATCCTTAGTTGGATTATTGCTTAGTATTCCCCTGTTAGCAATTAGCCTTGCTCTTAAAAGAGCAGAGCTTCTTGGAGTAACGGTCGCCTTGATTTTTTTCTGCGGCTACCATTTATGGGAAAGCTAATAACAAAAAGGAGGTGGAAAATGCTTACGGCAAGTAAGCAGAAAAAAGCACTTTTCAAGGTTCTTCAGGCCGAAGAAAACCTGAGGATAAAAACAATCATCAACTTTGCTCAAAAAGAAGATAAGCAGAGTTGCCCAATCATAGTTTTATTAGAAATTATGGTTAATATCCCGCTCGAAGAAGAGGAGCAAAGTCATGAATGGATCAGGGAGCAATTGGGAGGACCAGAAAAAGTTCTTCAACAGGTTCTGGATAAGCTCTAAGAGGAAATTTAGAGGAGGAAAAGAAAAAACTGCTAAAAAAGTTTACTTTTCTTCCTCTTTTTCAATTAAGATTTAAGAGAAATAATTGAAAAGACAAAATTGACCTGAATCACCGTAGGGCTTATAATAAAAAAACCAATGAGAATTTTAAAAGGATTGATGTCGAACGAAGAAACAAAAAAGAAAAAGAAACAAATTGAAGAAACCGCTATTCAAGAAATAGTTAACCATTTTTTCTATAGCAAAGGTTTGACTTTAGAAAAGATTAAGAACGATGCTAAGAAAAAGAAAATTGTTTACTCGCGCTATACCCGCCCCGCCAAACAACTTTTAGAACTAGCTGGCTCAGTTAAAAAAGCTAAAAAAGCCATTGATCAAGTTGCCCAATGGGCTAACTCTCGCAATCTTGATTATGCTATTGAAACTGTTTTTAAAAAATGGCTGGAATTAGATCGCCTAAAACCAAAAGAAGTAATAAAAAAGCCTTTTTTCCGAGATATGCCGATGATTTGGAGTAAAACAAAAAGAAGATGGTATGTTATCGACGAAGACGGCGAATGGCTTGAATTCGCCGGAAAAGAATCAGAGATTCATTGGCGTATTGTTGATTAAGTTTTTTTTAATATTGATCTAATATATAAAAGTCCAAATTAAGCAATATGTATAAACATATTGTTTTTTAAATCAAATGTACGATAGTTTCTCACTTTTATTGTTTAAGCAAGAAGTTTCTTTACTCTTGTTTTAATTTGAGAAAAGATTTCTTCTCGGGAAAGAGTAGCATCAAACTCGGTTGCAATCGTTGGATTCTGCTCGAGAAAATCACGATATCCTCGTAATACTCTTTTGTAAAAATCTTCCTCTTCTTGTTCAATTCGATCAAGGAATCTTGGCCTTCTTAATAATATTTCCTCAAAGGGCAACATAAGAACAAGATAAAGATCGGGAAGTTTTCCCTCCATAACAAAATCACCAATTGATTTAATAATTTCCAAAGGCAGCTTCCGCCCATAACCCTGATAGGCAAAACTAGAAAGCCGGTCACGACTACTGACAACAATTCTTCCTTTCTTTAGATTCGGAAGAATCACTTCCTTTAAAAGTTGAGAACGATTAGCCATAAACAAAAGCATCTCTGTTTTTGCTGTTAACGGATTCTCTTTGTTCAAAAGAATTGAACGTAATTGTTCACCGAACCAACCGGTCCCCGGCTCATGAATAAAAACCACTTCCCGCCCTTCTTTTCTAAGCCAATTTACTAAAAAGTTGACTTGAGTATCTTTTCCAGAAAAATCTGGACCTTCCAGAACTATATACTTGCCTAAAGTGCTCATTGTAATATCTGTTTTTGCAACTACTTTCTCTTACGAAAGAGTATCTTGTTTTTAATTTAAGTTTTTAGAAAATCAAGAATTTTTTGCCCTTCTTGCCGTCCCATTCTATATGTTTCTTGAAGAGCTTTTCGATCTTTTGTTTTTGGCCCAGTAGAACTATTTCCCGGCGGCCTAATTATCAGCACATTTGAATTAGATTGTCCAAAAAGTAAGTCCTTTCTCGTTTTCTTTTCTCTATTTATGAATACCTGGAAAAAATCTTTCCCATACATAAGACTAGTTATTAATCCAGCAAAAGAAGCCTCAATAAAGCATCGCAGGGTTTTGGGTTTTTTACTATTGCTTATGTAAATTATTTTTCTTTCTGGATATTTTTTAACAAGTTTTCTTAGCCCAACTGGTTCACCCATCGTTCCATCCAGATAATATTTATTGTTTATTTTCTGGCTAGCGAAAGTATAAGGAGCCATACAAGTACTAGCTCGTAAAAGTTCAAATATATTATGATTTTGAGCTAAGAAATATTCTGTTTCTCGACTTTCAATATCAAGAAGTTTGATATAAAAAGGAATGGATTGCTTTTTTATAAAATCTACTTTTAGAGGGATCTTCTCCTTAATTATTTCCATTACATAATCTACGTCCATAGTGTCTAATATCTTATCGGGAGGAATTTTATAAAAGAATCTATTAATAAAGCGTTGAATTAATCCCGGAAGAAACTTCTCCGAAGAAATAAGACCCTTGGCTAAATAGTCAAGGTAAACATTCTCTTCTCCATCTCTTGTTTGCCTTGCTAAAAAATAAGCAGCGTTAAAAGCCCCTGCCGAAACAGCATAAACAGCTTTTATCTGGTCATAGATGTTCGAATCTTGGAGTCTTCTAACAACCCCGGCCCCAAAGATGCCCCTCATCGCCCCTCCGTCTAGGTATAAAATTACTTTTTGTTTCACAATAAGTTATTCCATTATAGCAAAAAGCTGGCCAAGATTAAACTTTTTGATGATCAGCTCGCTAAAAATTTTCTCTTATCTTTTTTACATTTCTTCGTAGAATGAGTAAAGAGGAGTCATTTTCAAGCGGTGTGCGCACACCTCGAACTTCTCCTCCCGGATCTCACAATTCCCATTAGTCTTGCCAATGAAAAACTTTTCTAGTCAACAGACTAATTGAGTGTAGCCCCTCCAATA
>CAZEHI010000010.1:0-8020 GCA_964512355.1 uncultured Candidatus Saccharibacteria bacterium
CTACCTTGACTACTGCTGTTCTCGTCATTTTGTCGGAAATAATAGTTCCTTTTAAACGATGTTTAGGCATGTTTTTTTTGATTCAAAATAGTTAAAATACGAGCAATATCTTTTCTGACTTTTGCCACCTGTTTAATGTCTTTTACTCGTCCAGTCGTTAATTTAAAACGAAGATTCTGCCATTCCTTCCTCTTTTCTCTTAATAATTTATTCAATTCCGGCAATGTTCTTTTTTCTAAATTCAACTTTTTCATAAATCAATCCCTCTTAACGAATTTTGTTTTTACTGGAAGCTTGTCGTTGGCTTTGCGAAAAGCCTCTCTCGCCATTTCCTCGCTAATCCCATCTAATTCAAAAATAATGCGCCCTGGCTTTATCGGAAAAACATAATGGTCAACATCTCCCTTCCCCCCTCCCATTGCTACTTCAATTCCTTTGAAAGTCACCGGCTTGTAGGGGAAAATTCTAATCCATAGCTTGCCGCCCTTTTTTAGATAACGGATAATTGTCCGGCGGGCAGCCTCAATCTGACAAGCAGTAATCCATTTTGCCCCCAAAGACTTCAGACCAAAACTCCCGAAAGCTAGCTCCGTTCCTCTATTTTCCACTCCTTTCGAAGTTCCTTTCTGCCATTTTCGATATTTTACTTTTCGAGGACCTAATAACATAAATCAGAATTAATTAAATTTCTCTCCTTTATAAATTAAAACTTTAACCCCAATTACTCCGTAAGTACAGTGAGCTTCTTCAAGAGCGTAATCAATATCAGCCCGCAAGGTCTGGCGGGGAATCCGTCCCTTTTTAAGCGTTTCCTGGCGGGCAATCTCGGCCCCGTTTAATCGGCCGGAAATTCTAATCCAAATCCCTTTTACCTCTCGATTCTCCATTGCTTTTTCTAAAGATTGAGTTATCGCCCGACGGTAGGCAATCCTTTTTTCAAGCTGCTGAGCAATATTCTGAGCAACTAAAGCAGCTGAGGCCCAAGGTTCTTTTATTTCTTCAACTTCAATTTTAATTTTCCTTTTCTCAGTCGTCATTTCTTTTAAGACCTTCTCAATTTCTTTTTTCAACTTTTCTACTCCTTCCCCTCCCCGTCCGATAATCAAACCTGGACGAACCGTTTTAATGATAACTTTAATCTCGGAACCGGAGCGCTCAATGTCAATATTGGCAACTCCCGTTTTGGGAAGAGATTTCTTCAATGTATCTCTCATTTTTAAATCTTCCGCCAAATATTGGGCAAAATTGTCTTCGTAAAAACCCCGGCTGCTCCAGTCTTTCATTTCATGAAGGCGAAATGCTTTTGGGTGTACTTTGTGAGACATAGTGAATTATTCTTTAGAATCTAAAACTAAAGTAACTTGGGAGGTTTTCTTTTGAATCGTTGCCGTTCTCCCTCGCGAAACTGGGCGATATCTTTTTAGAGTTCGCCCCTGATCAACGGTGATTTTGGCTATTTTGAGATTATCCTCAGTCATTTTAAAATTATTCTTCGCATTTGCTATTGCCGATTCTAGTAATTTAGCCAACGGCTGAGCCGCTTTTTTGACTGTAAATCGCAGAGTAGCTTGAGCTTGTTTAACGTCCTTACCGCGAATTAGATCAGCAACTAAACGAACCTTGCGGGGAGCAATTCTTAATCTGCCTAATTTAGCAATTATTAATTTCTTTTCTTTTTTATCCTGATTCATTTTTCGCATCTTTAATCTTTTTTCGCTCCTTCCTTAGCCGTTGCGCTTCTTTCCAATCCTCGTTGAATTTTCCCTCCGTGCCGAGTAAATTTAGTCGTTGGCGAAAATTCCCCCAACTTATGCCCGACCATGTCTTCAGTCACTTGAACTTCAAGAAATTTCTTTCCATTATGAACAGCAAAATGAAACCCAATCATCGCCGGAGTAATGGTGCAAGCCCGACACCAAGTTTTAATTGTTTCTTTCTCTTTATTCTTTACTCGCGATATTTTTTTTAATAATTTAGGACTGACGAATGGTCCTTTTCTTAAGCTTCTAGCCATAAAATTTTATCTTTTCGTTTTCCTCCGTTGAATAATAAACTTATTGGAGAACTTTTTCTTCCTTCTTGTCTTAACTCCGTAAGCCGGCTTCCCCCATTTTGTCTTTGGATGCTTTAATCCAATTCCTGTTCGACCTTCCCCGCCGCCATGCGGATGTTCAGACGCCGCCATGGCTGAACCGCGCACCTTTGGCCGCCGGCCTAAATTTCTTGAACGACCAGCTTTTCCTAAATTTACAAAACGGTGTTTTGGATTAGAAATCTGTCCGAGGCTAGCAAAACATTCACAATTGATTTTTCTGGTTTCAGTCGAGGGCATCTTCAAGTGAGTATATTTTCCTTCTTGGGCAAGAATTTGAGCTGAAACCCCTGCCGACCGGATAAGCTCTCCCCCTCTTCCCGGACGAAGTTCAAGATTATAAACCATCGTTCCAACTGGAATATTCTTAAGCTTCAGCCGATTCCCAATTTGGAGAGGGGCTTTCTCCGCCGACACCACTGATTCCCCGACTTTTAAGTGTTGAGGGACAAGAATGTAATTCTTTTTGCCATTGGCATATTCAATTAGGGCAATCCAAGCACTACGATTGGGATCGTATTCAAGAGATAAAACCTTAGCCTCAATATTAAGCTGCTTTCTTTTGAAATCAACCAGACGATACTTTCTCTTTGCTCCACCGCCGCGTCCGCGGACACTAAGACGGCCAGAACTAGATCGTCCTGCTTTTTTCTTCAAAGGAGCAAGCAAGCTCTTTACTGAAGGATCAGAAAGGTGTTTTGTCTTTACTACCGACATTCCGCGCTGGCCGGGAGTCGTTGGTTTTAACTGTTTCATAAAATCCGTAAAATTACAAGGCAATTTCAATTTTCTGGCCTTTTTTTATCGTCACAATCGCCTTTTTATAACCAGAACCATAACCCGGCTTCCCTCGCCACATCTTTTTCTTAGCCGGAACATTAACAATATTAACATTTTCAACCTTTACTTTATACAAATCCTCAATTGCCTTTTTAACTTCTATCTTATTGGCTCTTTTCGAAATCCGAAAGACATATTTGTCCTCTTCTTGCAAAAAAGTAGCCTTTTCCGAAATATGAGGAGCATCTATGACTATTGCTGTTTTTATTGCTTCTTGAGGATTCTCCTTTTTTTCAATTTTTTCCTCATTTTCCTGTTTCGGAGAAATAACTTTCTCTTTCTCAGACGGTTCTTTTTTCTCCTCTTCCTTCGGTTGCTTAAAATGACTTAAAATACTCATAATGATTTTTCTGATTGGGGTAAAAATCTCTTCTTTAAATTTTCAATTGCTGGAAGAGTAATTAACAAATGGTGATAACTCAAAACATCTAAAGCATTAATCTGCTCGGTAAAAATTACTTTTGTCTTTTTTAAATTTCGCCCGGCTCTCTTAAGTAAACGATTATCTCGATTAACAACCATCATTATTGAGCCAGATAGAGATAATTTT
The DNA here is from genome assembly GCA_964512355.1 of uncultured Candidatus Saccharibacteria bacterium. GTDB lineage: Bacteria > Patescibacteriota > Minisyncoccia > Minisyncoccales > UBA1441 > CAZYFS01. The sequence continues at coordinate 3,483 of CAZEHI010000010.1, forward strand.
TCTAAAATCTTTTGCATCAATTTTGTCTTTGGCTCTGGTAAAGTTATTTTATCAAGAATCTTCATCTCTTTATCGCTGACTTTTGTAGAAAGAGCTATTAATAGAGCTTTTTGGGCCATTTTTTGATTAATTTTTTGTCGATAATTTCTGTCTTTCCGCGGGCCAAAAGTAACCCCTCCCCCTTTCCAAATAGGCGATCGGGTAGAACCAGCCCGAGCACGACCAGTTCCTTTTTGGCGCCATGGTTTTCGCCCCCCTCCTCTCACTTCGCTTCTAATCTTTGTATGAGCAATAACCGGCCTTCTGTTCGCTTGCTGAGCAACAACAACTTGGTGCAATAATTCAGTTAATAGCTTCTGGCCAAAAATTTCCTTTGGCAAAGAAATATCTTTTAATTTTTCGCCGCGCTGATTGTAAACTGGATACTTCATGAAATCAATCTCTTATTTTTAATAAAGTTCCTCTTCGCCCCGGGATTCCCCCTTTTACCACTAATAAACTGTCCTTCTCTTCAATTTTAACTAAAAGGACATTTTTTAAGGAGATTTGGACATTTCCCATTCTCCCCGGCATCTTTCTCCCTTTTATTACTCGCTGAGGATACATGCTTCCGGTAGAACCGCCTCGTCGAATCTGGCCTTTCCCTCCGTGAGTAGCATTACGACCGGTAAAATTCCATTTCTTAACTACTCCCTGAAATCCTTTCCCTTTCGAGCTTCCTGATATTTTTAAACGATCGCCAATGGCAAAATCCTTGACCGTTACTGAATCACCAACCTTTTGGTTGCCAAGCCCTCTTCCCCGAAACTCTCTCTGGTAACGATAACGATCTTTCCCTCTTTTCCCAAAACCAATCCGAACAGCTTTATATCCATCCTTGTCGATTGTTCTTTCCCCAATCACCGTTCCCGGAATTGCTTCAATCAGGGTGACTGGAATCACTTTGTCATCTTGAAATATCTGCGACATTTCCATTTTTTTTCCAATAATAAATTTCATAGAGTTTTTAAATTCTTGTCAACTGAAAACCGGGCTAAGCCCGGCTTTAGACAGAGACCATCATCGCCCAAGGCAAAAATTATCTTAATTAACCAGTTTTTACTTTAATATCAACTCCCGCTGGAAGATTCAAATCTCGTAAAGCATTTATAATTTCTGCTTTTGGTTCTAAGATATCAATTAATCTTTTATGAATTCTTGTTTCGAATTGTTCCCGGGCATCTTCGTTCACAAAAACTGACCTTTTAACTGTATACTTGTGAATTTGAGTTGGCAAGGGAATGGGGCCACGAATCTTTGCCCCATAACGCTGAACAACTTTAACAATTTGCCGAACACTGCTGTCGACCACTTTGTGGTCATATCCAGATAGTTTAATTCGGAGTTTTTGTTTCTTTTCTGGTTCAGCTTTTTTCCTAGCCATAATATTCTAAAAGATCAAAATAATCAGATAACGAAATAAGTTTTATTGAATTATCTTTGTTATTATTCCCGCTCCTACTGTCTTTCCTCCCTCGCGAATAGCAAATTTTTGCTTTTCTTCTAAGGCAATTGGAGCAACTAACTTTATTTTCAAACTCACTGTATCTCCAGGCATTACCATTTCTGTCCCTTTCGGTAAAACAGTATCACCGGTTACATCGGTTGTCCGGAGATAAAACTGTGGTTTATACCCAGAGAAGAAGGGAGTATGACGTCCGCCTTCCTCTTTGGTAAGAATATAAATCTCTCCTTCAAATTCAGTATGAGGAGTGATAGAACCAGGTTTAGCAAGAACTTGTCCGCGAAAAACCTCTTCTTTTTTAAATCCTCGCAATAAAATCCCCACGTTATCTCCTGCTTGTCCTTCGTCAAGAATTTTATTGAACATTTCAACGCTTACCGCTACTGTTTCCTGAGTTGGCTTTAAGCCAACTAATTCTACTTTATCGCTGGCTTTGACTTTCCCCCTTGTTATCTTCCCAGTCGCTACTGTCCCCCGCCCCTCAATGGAAAAAACATCCTCAATCGGCATAAGAAAAGGTTTGTCCAAATCCCGCACCGGGGTGGGGAAATATTCGTCAATTGTATCTAGCAACTTAATAATCGGCTTCATTGCTTCGTCATCAACAGACTTAGCATTAAGAGCTTGCAGGGCTGATCCTCTTATGATAGGAGTCTTATCGCCAGGAAAATCATATTTCGTCAATAAATCCCTAATCTCTGATTCGACCAATTCTAGCATTTCCTCATCTTTGACTTGGTCGATTTTATTCAAAAAGACAATGATTGAAGGAAGGCCAACTTGTTTCGCTAGAAGAAGATGTTCGCGCGTCTGCGGCATCGGTCCATCAGTGGCGGAAACAACTAAAATTGCCCCGTCCATCTGTGCCGCCCCGGTAATCATATTCTTGATATAGTCGGCATGTCCTGGGCAATCGATCAAAGCATAATGTTTTTTCTCCGTTTCGAACTCAGTATGAGTAATGGCGATAGTTAATCCTCTTTCTTTTTCTTCGGGAGCCGAATCAATTTCGTCAACCCCTTTTTTCGAAGCGTTAAATCCCTTCAGGGCACTCGCTTTTAGGATAACTGCTGTTAAAGTGGTTTTCCCATGATCAACATGACCAATCGTCCCAATATTTAAATGAGACTTCCCTCTTTCAAATTTTTCTTTTGCCATATTTTTTTATTTTAAAATTACTTTTATTATAAACTTGAAACATTTTATTTACTTAGCATTCTTGAATATAACAAATTATAACGCTTTGTCAATAAATTTCAAATCGGCAAATCATCCAAGGTCAATCTTTGACTTTTTTCTTTTTGTTGCCGAAACGTTTCCTTCTCGCTGGACTTTTGGTTAATGTCTTTAAGCCCTTGGTATTCCTGATAGCTCATAACAACCATAAATGGCTCTCCATTCTCCAAAATAAGCACTTTCCCTCCTTCTTTTTTAAGAAATTTTTTGATTTCTAAGAAATTCATCTTTCCAATAAAATTACTTTTCTTTCGTCCCGGCGATTTCCTCAGCAATATTAACTGGAACTGGCCGATATTGTTTAAATTCCATATTGAAATTAGCCCGGCCTTTTGTCAAAGAACGTAAATCTGTCGCGTAGCCGAACATTTCCGCTAAAGGAACATCGGCGTTAATAACTTTTGCTTTTTCTTTCTCGAAAGTTTTCACAATTTTACCTCGTCGAGAGCTCAAGTCGCCCATCACATCCCCAAAAGATTCTTCGGGGACCGTCGCTTCTATCTTCATAATTGGCTCAAGGAGAATTGGTTTAGCCAAACGAGCTACTTTCTGAAAACCACGAGAGGCAGCAATTTTGAAAGCAATCTCCGAAGAATCAACCTCATGATAAGATCCATCATATAAAGTTACCGCGATGTCAATCATCGGATAGCCGGCTACTACTCCCTGATTTGTTGCTTCTTCCACTCCCTTCCTAATCGCCGGAATATATTCCTGAGGAATAACTCCGCCCTTAATTTTATTGATAAATTCGAAGCCTTCTCCTCTTGCTTTCGGTTCTAATTTTAACCAAACATCTCCATACTGGCCCCGCCCGCCCGATTGGTGAATATATTGGCCCTCCCCTTCTGCTTCTTGAAGAATGGTCTCCCGGTAAGCAACCTGTGGTCGTCCAACATTAGCTTCAACATTAAATTCCCTCCGGAGGCGGTCAACGATAACTTCCAGATGCAGCTCTCCCATCCCGGAAACAACAATTGCTCCAGAATCCGGATCGCGGCTAATCTTAAAAGTTGGATCTTAGTCTGACAATTTTCGCAAAGCCACCACCAGCTTATCTTGTTCAGCTTTTCCTTCTGGCTCAACACGAATAGAAATAACCGGCTCGGGAAAAGTAATGTTTTCCAAAATAATTGGGTTCTCTTCGTCACATAAGGTATCGCCGGTTTTTGTCTTTTTTAAACCGACCGCCGCTCCAATTTCTCCGGCATATATTGCTTCCAGCTCTTCCCGAGAATTAGAATACATTCTCATTATTCGCCCAATTCTTTCTTTTTCCCCTGTTCGCGTATTCAGAGTATATGATCCCTTTGTTAATTTCCCTGAATAAACCCGAAAGTAAGCTAAATTACCAACATAAGGGTCGGAAGCTATCTTAAAAACAAGCGCCGAAAATGGGGCTTGGTCATCAGCCTGACGAGTAATTTCTTCTTCTGTCTTTGGATCAATTCCCTGAACCGGCGGTAAGTCCAAAGGACCAGGAAGATAATAATAGATAGCATCAAGAAGTAATTGGATCCCTTTATTTTGAAGAGCTGAACCACAAAAAACGGGGACAATAGTATAATCTAAAACTGCTTTTCGTAACCCCTGTCGCAATTCTTCAAAAGAGATTTCTTCTTTTTCTAAAAATTTCCTTAGTAATTTCTCGTTTTCGCCAGCAATTTTTTCAACTAATATTTTCCTCTTTGCCTCCATCTTTTCTTGATATTCCGGGGGAACGTCTTTTTCAACAACATTCCTCCCTAATTCTCCTTCAAAATAAAAAGCCTTCATGGCTAGCAAATCAATAATTCCA
>CAZEHI010000011.1:0-779 GCA_964512355.1 uncultured Candidatus Saccharibacteria bacterium
GACCCAAACAATTCTTCTTTTGGGAGATAACTCCCAATTATCTGAAAATAATTAATGCTTTTAATCCTTTCGGTTTTTTTGTTAATTCTATGTTATATAGTTCAAAAAATATTTTTATAATAACAATAATACTCTCTGTTCTTATTAGTGCTTCGTTAGGGGGAATAATGGGCTGGCTGGCCGCTCAGTTCAATTTTTCTGAAACAGCAGCATCTCCTATTCTTTCCGGGGCCGGACAGACTCAGAAGGAAACTTCGGTTGATTATTCTCAAAAAGAAGAATCGGCTATTATCCAGGTGGTGGAAGAGGTTTCTCCATCAGTAGTTAGTATTATTGTTAGCAAGGATTTGCCAAAGATTGAAACATATTATTATAACCCTTTTGGAGATAATTTTTTTAATCCTTTTGGTGAAGATTTCTTTAACTTCCAAATTCCTCAGTACCGTCAAAATGGGATAGAAAAGAAAGAGATCGGCGGGGGGACAGGTTTTATTGTTTCCAAAGACGGCTATATTTTAACCAATAAACATGTTGTTCTTGATGAAGACGCTGAATATACTGTTTTGATGAACGACAAAGAAGAGCATGAAGCAGAAGTTTTGGCTCGTGATCCGGTTAATGATTTAGCTATTTTAAAAATAGAAGGCGATGCTTTTGATTTTGTTACTTTAGGAGATAGTGCAGAACTAAAAGTGGGACAGACAACTATCGCAATCGGAAATGCTTTGGGAGAATTTAGCAATACTGTTTCGGTGGGAGTTATTTCTGGCCTCTCTCGT
>CAZEHI010000011.1:789-3742 GCA_964512355.1 uncultured Candidatus Saccharibacteria bacterium
CGGCTGGAGGAGTAGGAATGAAAACGGAATATTTAACAGGAGTCATTCAAACCGATGCGGCAATCAACGAAGGCAATTCTGGCGGGCCGTTGCTTGATTTAGCTGGACAAGTTATTGGAATTAATACTGCTATGGCTCAAGGAGCACAAAGTATCGGGTTTGCTCTTCCCATTAATGAAGCGAAATATATAATTCAGAGTGTCCGCGAACATGGTCACATTCTTCGACCGTGGTTAGGGGTGCGCTATCAAATTCTTACAGCAGAAATTATTAAAAAGAACAAACTGTCAGTTGACCATGGAGCCTTAATTACTCGGGGAGAGGTGATAACTGATTTAGCTGTTGTTCCCGGGGGCCCAGCTGATAGAGCGGGAATAGTAGAAGGCGATATTGTTTTGGCGATCAACGAAAGAGAAATTGACGAAAAATATTCCTTGGCAAAAGCGATTAGACAGTTTCAACCCGGCGATGTAATCACCATTAGACTCTTGCACCATGGGGAAGAAAAGACGGTGGAGGTAACCCTGGAAGAAATGGAGCCATAGAGGGGAAGAGTTTGTTTAAATAAAAAATAATGCCTACGATGAAAATTAAAAAAGATTTTTTTATTAAAATAACAGTCCTGTTTCTCTTTTTGTTCTCAACTTCAGGTCCAACAGCTGCGGCTCAAACTGATGAATCAGTAGCGGATCCAGTCTGTGCTGTTTATTTCACTGCTCTTGGTTGCTCTAATTGTGCTATTGCCGATTCGTTTTTATTCCAGGAATTACTACCCTCTTATCAGGGAAAGGTTATTATTATAGAATATCGTCCTTATTTTTACCCCTTGATAAAACCACCTCTTGCCGATAAAGAAAACAACCCAATAACCGAAGAATACTATCAAAGTTACTTAGGGGAGTCTTCGATTGCGGTTCCTTTGCTCTTAATAGACAAAAACCAAAAAGCTTATGGTCGATTTTAATTTTTGGAAGCTGATTCTTTTTTTCAAAAATCTCTTCAAAAAGAAGAGAAAACTTGCCCTCTAGCCGATGGGACATCTATTTCTTTCGACCAGCTGGATCTGAATGAGTTAGAAGGGCATCCTTCTTTTTGGGGCGACGGCCGAGTTCTTCGCAAAGAAGAAGGAGGCGGCATTTCCAACGATTCCCTAAGATTGTTTTTGACGGAAAAGGATCCCGGTTCGGTTCTTGAGCAATTAGATTACAATATTGTTGAGTCAAAAACAGCTCTTATTTCCGGCGGTGAAATATCTTTTGAAAATGCAGTTGAAATCGGAGGGTGGCTTTTTCAATGGAATGGAGAGAGTCTTCCGGCTAAAAATGTTCCGGCCGGAGGAGAAGAAGATATTTGTCCAAGTTGTCGGTTAGGGCTCATCTATATTTGCGGGGCGATTATTATTTTAATTCTTTTAATTTCTTTCTTCTTATGGTGGAAGAAAAAAGACTGATATTTATTAACTATTAACTCATGGAGAAAATAACATCAAAAATTGTTATTTGTGTATTATTGGGGTTTTTAATTGGGGTTTTTGTCTTAGCTAGGCAGGCAGACCCAAATTACTTTAAAGAATTAGGTTTTTCTTGTTCTTTGCCGGTTTTTACTTCTATCATTGCTCTTATCGATGGATTTAACCCTTGCACGATGTGGTTAGTGACATTTTTGCTGGGATTACTTTTTTCGGTTTCCAATAGTCGGCGGAAGATTTTTTTGGTTGGAATGATTTTCCTTTTTGTAACTGGGCTTTCTTATTTATTATATATGGCGGCTTGGCTTAATCTCTTTCGCTTTGTCGGTTTCGTTAATCCCTTGCGGATAGCTATTGCCGTTTTGGCTATTGGGGCTGGACTAATCAATTGCAAGGAGTTTTTTGCCTTCCGGAAAGGGGTCACCTTGATGATTCAAGAAAGGCACAAATTGCCCTTGATGAAAAAAATAGAAAAAGTTAAATCAATTATTCAACACGGCACTTTCCCGGCCTTGCTTCTTTCCTCGGTAGTTTTGGCGGCTTTTGCCTCCTTAATTGAATTGCCCTGTACGGCTGGCTGGCCCATTATTTTTACAAATGTTCTCTCTCAGAAAACATTACCGGGCGGTTTTTCTTATTACTTTTATCTCCTGCTTTATAATGTTGTCTATATTATTCCCTTGGCGATTGTAATCTTGTTGTTTGGTTGTTTTTTCCATGGGAAGCAGATTAAGAGAAGGCAAATGCAAGTTATAAAATTAGTTGGGGGAATAGCAATGATCGTTTTGGGAATAATCTTGTTGGTTAATCCTGGACTGTTGACTTTGGTTCAATAAAGCAACTATTGTTTTAAAGGTCGATTGATGATTTGTTTAATTGTTATTAATTAAATATTAATTAAAATGAGCAACTTTAAAAACATTCTTGACAAAAACAAGAAGATAAGTTTAGCGTTAGTCAGTCTCGTCCTGGCTCTTGTTTTTGTTACAATTGTTCTTTTCATTGTTGAAATTCAGAACAAGGTTGAGGAAGGCCGTTATATCGGAAAAGAGTTAATTCCCATTAATACGATAACGGTAAGCGGAGAAGGGGAGATTTATGCCAAACCTGATTTATCGTTAGTTGACCTTATGGTTAAAACTGAGGCGAAGACAGTGGCGGCAGTAATAGAACTGAATAGCCAAAAAATGAACAAAATTATCGAGGCAGTGAAAGCCATGGAAGTAGCTGAAGGAGATTTGCAAACAAAAACCTTTAGCATTTATCCTCGCTATGAATGGCAAAAAGAAGGAGAGGCAGATATTTTCCCGGGAGGGAAAAGAGTTTTGGTTGGTTATGAAGCTCAGCAAGAACTTGCTGTCAAAATTAGAGACTTGACAAAAATTGGCTCAATTATTCAACAAGCAACAGAAGCAGGAGCGAACCAAATAGGGGACTTGCAATTGTTGGTTGACGAAGAAGAAACCTTTAAGATTCAGGCTCGAG